>JBOGOY010000351.1:0-5116 GCA_050748185.1 Pyrinomonadaceae bacterium | reverse complement strand
ATCGTGAAGAGGACGGCCGAGAGGGCCAGATACCATGAAAGTTGTGGGACCATTGTCTCTTTACTCCTCGCCCTCGCGGCGGTTCGCCTATGTCGCCCTCTGATCGATGCCGAGGACGCGGGCCGCCTCGGCCGTCGTGTCGGTGTAAACCGGCGTTCCGTCGCCGAGGGCCGTCCCCCCCGTCGCCGTCTGCATCGTCAAAACTTGAGCGCCGGGCACGACCACGTCGGTCGGCTTCACCGCCCCAACCTTGCGCGCGAGCGTCATCGCGCCGACGATCGCCATCAACAACAGGATCGAAGTGATCTCGAATGGCAGCAGATAGGTAGTGAATAACCCTTGCCCGATCGATGAAGTCAGTCCGACGCTTGAGGCGTTAGCGACGGCCGTCGGGTCGGCGGGCTGTGCCGGCGCGCTCTGCACGAAGAAGAGGATGAACGCCGCCTCGGCGATCAACACCGCCGCGAGCAGCGCCGCCGTCGGCAGCAGGAACCACAACCGGCGGGGCGGCTCTTCCTCCTCGACGTTCAAAAGCATGATGACGAAGATGACCAGCACCATGATCGCGCCCGCGTACACGATGACTTGCACGGCGGCGATGAACGGCGCAGCCAGCATCACGTACAGACCCGCGAGCGCGATGAAGACGCCGACCAGCGAGATGGCGCTGTAGAGCGGGTTACGTTGCGCTACCAGCGCCACCGCTGACCCGACGGCCAAGCCCGCCAGCAAAATGAACATCAGAAACTGAAGGTTGTTCGACAGCATGATTAAACGCGAATGACCTGAGCCGAGCGACGCCTGCGGCGGCGCGAACGCTTGACCCCTACAGCCAGCCCAAGAGTTGCCCGATGAAATAGACGGTCGCCGTCAGCACGACGTTGAAAATCGCGACCGGCAGCAGAAACTTCCAGCCGAAATTCATCAACTGGTCGAAGCGGAAACGCGGCAGCGTCCCGCGCAGCCAGATGTAGAGGAACAGGAAGAACACCACTTTGCCGAGGAAGTAGAAGACGCCGAGGATGGGGAACGTCGCCACGCCCGGCCCGCTCCAGCCGCCCAGGAAAAGCGTCGTCGCCAGCATCGAGACCGTGAACATGTTGACGTACTCGGCCATGAAGAACAGCGCGAATTTCAAGGCGCTGTACTCCGTGTGAAAACCGGCGACCAGTTCCGTCTCCGCTTCCGGCAAATCGAACGGCACGCGGTTCGTCTCGGCAATCGCGGAGATGAGATAAATGATGAACCCGAGCGGTTGGTAGAAGATGTTCCAGTTCAGCCCGAAGAAGCCCGACTGTTGCTCGACGATGTTATAGAGATCGAGTGTGCCCGACAGCAGCACGACGCCGACGAGCGACAGCCCCAGCGACAGTTCGTAAGAGATGAGTTGCGCCGCCGAGCGCAGACCGCCCATCAGGCTGTACTTGTTGTTCGAGGACCAGCCCGCCAGCGCGATGCCGTACACGCCGATCGACGTGATCGCCAGCACGTACAGCAGCGCCACGTCGAACTGCGCGACGACCAGACGCACCGGCCCGATGAATGGCAGGTTCACATCCGGCCCGAACGGGTACACGATGATCGTCATCAGCGCCGAGATGATCGCGATCATCGGGGCGAGCATATAGACGAACTTCGTGGACTTGTCGGGGACGATCTCTTCTTTGAAGATGAACTTCAGGAGGTCTGCGAACGGCTGGAGCAGCCCGCCCGGCCCGACTCGGTTCGGCCCCAAACGCCCTTGGATGAGTCCCAGAATGCGGCGCTCGGCCAGCACCGTGTAGGCCACGATCATCAGCACCGCGACGAACGCGATGTTGATGCCGATGAACTGAGCGAGACCCCTCGCTACGTCCGGGCCGACGAAGTTATTTAGCCATTCCATAGAGTTAAATGATGAATGATGAATGCGAAATGATGAATGAAAGACATGCCGCCTTTCATTCATCATTCATCATTTCGCACTCATCATTTCCTTCAGTCTCCCGCGATCGCCGGCTCGCGTCGGCGGGTGGTGGCAACCGTGATCTGGTAGAGCGGGGAAATCAGCACCGTCGGCGGTTTCGGGTTGCCGGAATACAGCAGGGGGAACTGCGGCGTCTTGGCCGTCAGCGTGCCCGGCTTGAACAACTCGTGGCCGACCGGCGGCGTCTGCATTTGCTTCTCGCCGGTTCCGGCGAGTGCCGTGACGCGCTGCTGAAGCTCCCGCATGTGCGCCGATACGTCGCGCTGCCCGACGACCGTGTGTTTCGCCTGCACCGGGTTCGACTCGTCTTTCAGCAAAGGGAAACGTAGCCCGGCGTAAGCCGGGACGCCCTCGGCCAGTTCTTTGAAAACCGCGCTCGCGGACATCTGGAAGCCGAAGTCAACGCCGAGCGCGTGCGCGAGTTGCGCCGTGATCATCCAGTCGGGCTTCGCCTGATGGACCGGCGGGATCGACTGTCGGACGCGCTGGACCAGCCCGTCGTTGTTGGTGTAGGTGCCGTCCACTTCGGCGAATGAGGCGGCGGGGAAAACTACGTCGGCGTGTCGAGTTGTCTCGGTTTCGAATAGCTCTTGGACGACGAGGAAGTCGAGCCGCGAAAGGGCGTCTTCGCGCCCGCGCAGATGCTCTGGCAGGAAGCTGCCGGCGGCGTACATCGCGCGGATCGAGTCGCCCGCCTCGCCTAGCATCCCGGTCACGCTCAACGCCCCATTCATCAGCCCGAGGTCGTGGACGCCGACGCTGTTGTTGTAGAGCGGCAGCGGATGGAACAGGAAGCGCCGCGTCTCGCTCGTGCCTAAACTGGCGGGCATCTGCGCGAGAACCGCTTGCGCCGCGCCGCTCAGTTCGCCGCCGAACATGATGACAACATCCCCTTGGGCCTGTTCGATCAATCGGCGCGCACTTTCGATCTCACCGGCCTCGACGCCGAGTTTGCGGGCCGCTATGGCTGCGTCGCCGCCCGAGAGGGCCAGCACTGCGGCGTCTTCCGAGCCCGGTAGGATGTGGATGAACTGCGCCGCCTGCTGCTTCAACCGGATAGGCATGCGGTTAAAGATGACAAGCTTCGCGCCGCCGTTGCGGACGGCTTGGCGAATCTGGCGGGCGGTCAGCGGCTGCAACTCTTCCGGCTCGCCGCCGATGAGGACAATCGTCTTGGCGTGGCGGAGGTCGCGGTGCGTGGCGAGCGGCGCGGCCATATTCTCGAAGAAGGGGCGGAGTGAAAAAGCGTCCGACGCGGCCACGTTCTCCGTGCCGATCACTTCGCGCGCGAACCTGAGCAGCGCGTAGTTCGATTCGTTCGTGACGCGCGGGCTGCCGACGATGCCGAAGGCGTCTGCCCCGTGCGCCTCGCCGATCTCTTTCAACTTCTCCGCGGCGAAGCGGACCGCCTCGTCCCACGTCGCCGGGATCAGTCGCCCACCTTTCTTGTAGCGGACGAGGGGCGTCTTGAGGCGCTCTTCGTGGTTGACGAACGGGTGCGCGAAGCGGCCCTTGATGCACAGGAATTCGCCGTTGATGCCATCAACGTAGCGGTCGCGCGCGACCGCGCGCATTACTTCGCCGGCCCGCGATCCCAAAGACATCTGGCAACCATCAGAGCAGAAAGTGCAGGTCGTGATCGTCTGCGCCAACTCCCACGGGCGCGCCTGATGGCGATAAGTCGCGTCGAGCAGCGTCCCTGTGGGGCAGACTTCGATGCAGTTGCCGCACTGCGAGCAGTTGAGCCAGCCCTCGAATGTGCCGATGACGGTATGCGCGCCGCGCCCGCCCGCCTCAATCGCATCTTCGCCCATCCACTCGTCGCAGACGCGCGTGCAGCGCTTGCAGAGGATGCAGCGCTGCGGGTCGTTGGCGACAATCGGCGAGAGGAATTTTTCCGGGTAGTAATTCTTTTTCTCGGTGAAACGCTCTTCGAGGTTGCCCCAATCGAAGACCATCTCCTGCAACTCGCACTCGCCGCCGCGGTCGCAGACGGGGCAATCGAGCGGGTGGTTGGCGAGCAGAAACTCGACCATCGCGCGCTGCGCCTTCTCGATCTCCTCCGACTGCGTGGTGATAATCATCCCGTCGGTGCAGGTGATCGTGCAGGAGGTCTGCAACTTCGGCATCTTCTCGATCCGCACGAGGCACATCCGGCACGAGGCTTGGAGCGCGAGGTCCGAGTAGTAGCAGAAGCTCGGAACGGCGTGGCCCTTCTCGCGGCACACGTCGATCAGGCGCGCGCCCTTCTCGACCTCGTAAACATTCTCGTTGATGGTGACTTTGACTAACTCAGCCATAGGTCTCACTTAACTTTGTTGACCGTCTGATCGGGATGCGCGGGGTTCGGAATTACCCGCTGGTTGGCGCAATCTACGTGCAGATCGAGGGTTTCCAGAACCGTCTGCCCGATTAACACTTCGTCCCCCAACACCATAGCGTCCTCGACCGTCTTACGACCGTTAATGACAATTGAAACGGGTTCGGTCACGTCAACGACTTCTTTCGAGCCGTTGGCATATTCGGCGACACGCTGATCCACAATTTCCAGTCCGAGCCTGCGCGTTACTTCGATTGGCAAAATCGTGCTGACTGAGCCGGTGTCAATCAGGGCGTCCGCTTCGTAAACGCGCACTTGAGGCTCAGCGAGATAACCGCGCCGGACCAACGTCTCGTCGCCAGCGTTCAGTAATTTCACTCGTACTCTAACTTCGCCCATTACATAGACCACTCAATGAGAGATGCTTAATCGGCAAATAGCCGAAACGACGTGGCGGAAACTCAGGCGCGTACCTCTCCGCCTCGAAGCGGTTGCCCTTAATGGTGACTTTGACTGGTTCGGCCATGATGAAAAATTACTTAACTCTGTTGGTGGTTTGACCGCCGCAGCTTAAGGTTTGGTTCAAATAGCTAGTTAATCGCCATCACAGAAAACTCATCCATGTAATTCAAAAACATCCCGCGCATCCATTCGGTCAACTCATTATTAAATATTCTCTTGTTGAGAATAGAAGCCCTCATCTCCGAGTCATAATTTAACTTCGCCATCATCCTCGAAACAAAATCCTTGAGTAAGATGTGAATGTGATTAGTAAGAAACTTCTTCTCATGCTGCTCATAGTATTGACGAAAGAGCTTGCTGTTCTGTCG
>JBOGOY010000350.1:0-5134 GCA_050748185.1 Pyrinomonadaceae bacterium | reverse complement strand
CACCGAGATGATCGCCGCCGAACCCGTGCAACGCGAGCGCGGCGCGGAGGAGACGGGAACTCAACAGCAGCAGCAGACGCAGCAACAACAGCAGGGTCAGCCGCCGCCACGTCAACCACAGCGCGAAGGCGGCGCACAGCAGACCGAAGGCCAGCAGCAGGGGCAGCAGGCGCGCGACCGCGACGTGCAACTTTTTCAATTGCAGTGGTCCGAGGATGGAAAGCACGCGGCCTTGCTTGCGCGCTCGGCCGACAACAAGGATCGTTGGGTGCTGCGGCTCGATCCCCAGACGGGTAAGACGACCGTGCTGGCACGGATTCACGACGATGCATGGGTGGACGGCCCCGGCGCGTTCACGCTCGGCTGGCTGCCCGACAACGAGCACGTCTATTTCCAGTCCGAACAGGACGGCTTCGCGCACCTCTACATCGTCAGCGTCAACAGCGGCGGCAGCAAGCCCGCGCAGTTGACGAGCGGCCAGTTTGAAGTCTCCGACGTGCGTCTATCGCGCGACAAGACGAAGTTTTATTTCACTTCGAGCGAGGGCGGCCCCTTCGAGCGTCATCTCTACACGATGCCGGTGGCGGGCGGCGCGCGCACACGTTTGACATTGATGCCCGGTAATAATCAAGTGGACATCTCGCCCGACGAGACCGCTTTTGCCATCGTCCGCTCTTACAGCAACAAGCCGCCGGAGTTGTACGTGCAAGCGGCGGGCGCGCCGGCCTCCACCGCGAAGCAGTTGACCACTTCGCCTTTACCCGAGTTCAACGCTTACAACTGGATCGAGCCGCCGATCGTCAACTTCAAGGCGCGCGACGGCGCGACCGTTTACGCGCGCCTCTACCAGCCGGCGAACTGGCGGCGGGGCGGCCCGGCCGTCGTCTTCGTCCACGGCGCGGGCTACTTGCAGAACGTACACAAGTGGTGGTCCAGTTACGCGCGCGAATACATGTTTCATCACCTGCTGATGGAGCGCGGCTACACGGTGCTCGACGTGGACTATCGTGGCTCGGCCGGTTACGGGCGCGACTGGCGGACCGGCATCTATCGCTTCATGGGCGGCAAAGATTTGACCGACCACGTGGACGCCGCCCAGTACCTCGCGCGCGAGCACGGCGTTGACGCGAAGCGCATCGGCATCTACGGCGGCAGCTATGGCGGATTCATCACCTTCATGGCGATGTTCACCACGCCCGACGTGTTCGCCGCCGGCGCGGCCCTCAGGCCCGTCACCGACTGGGCGCACTACAACCACCCCTATACCTCGAACATCCTCAACCTGCCGCAAGGGGACCAAGAGGCCTACGAGCGCAGCTCGCCCATCTACCACGCGCAAGGCTTAAAAGGCGCGCTACTCATCTGTCACGGCATGGTGGATGTCAACGTGCATTTCCAAGACACCGTGCGTTTGGTTCAGCGTTTGATCGAATTGCGAAAAGAGAACTGGGAACTGGCGGTTTACCCGGTCGAAGACCACGCCTTCGAGCGCGAGACGAGTTGGGCGGATGAATACAAGCGGATTCTCAAATTGTTCGAGACTAATTTGCGAACCGACGGCGGCGCGCAAGGAAAGTAGTCGCGGGCGAGCCGCTGCATTAAACCTTACTTGCCAAGATAGCCCTTAAAAGTCATGCCCCCGATCATCAGGCCGCTGGCGTGTTGTGAAGCCGCCAGACACACAGAGAGCGGCCGGTGACGGCGACGATAGATAACTCAAGCGGGTTTAGTCCGCCGCTGACGCGGCCACACGGATTTATACACGCGCTTCAGCTTACTGGTCCCCATGTTTGAACAAGCCTTCAAAAACGTTGACGACGTGCTGTGGAAAGAGGCCGGCTGCACGACCGAGCTAGACTACACCGAGCAGACCTCTTGGCTCCTCTTTCTGAAATACCTCGACGGGTTAGAGCAGGACCGGGCGACGGAGGCCGAGCTTGAAGGGAAGAAATATACTTTCATCCTCGACGCACCTTATCGCTGGGAGAGTTGGGCCGCGCCGAAGGGCGAGGATGGAAAGCTCGATCACAACGCCGCGATGACCGGCGACGACCTGCGCGACTTCGTTAATCTCAAGCTCTTTCCTTACCTGCACGGCTTCAAGCAGAAGGCGACGGGGCCGAACACGCTCGAATATAAGATCGGGGAAATCTTCGGCGAGATTAAGAACAAGATTTCGAGCGGCTACAATCTGCGCGAGATCATCGACCACATGGACGGCCTGCGCTTTCGTTCGCAGACCGAGAAGCACGAACTGTCGCACCTCTACGAAGCGAAGATCAGGAACATGGGCAACGCGGGCCGCAACGGCGGCGAGTATTACACGCCGCGCCCGCTGATTCGCGCCATCGTGCGGGTCGTCGAGCCACAAATCGGCGAGCGCATCTACGACGGCGCGGTCGGCTCGGCGGGCTTTTTGTGCGAGGCGTTCGACTACATGAAGGCCAGCCGGCCCGGCATGACCACCGCCGATTTCGAGTCGCTTCAGACGCGCACCTTCTACGGAAAGGAAAAGAAGTCGCTGGCCTACGTCATCGCGATCATGAACATGATCCTGCACGGGCTGGAGACGCCGAACATCGTCCACACCAACACGCTCTCCGAAAATCTCGCCGACATACAGGACAAGGACCGCTTCGACGTGGTGCTCGCCAACCCGCCTTTCGGCGGCAAAGAGCGCAAGGAGGTGCAGCAGAACTTTCCCATCCGCACCGGCGAGGCGGCGTTTCTCTTCCTACAGCACTTCATTAAGATACTGAAAGCGGGCGGGCGCGGCGGCGTGGTTATCAAGAACACTTTTTTGTCGAACACGGATAACGCTTCGGTGAGTTTGCGGAAGAAACTGCTGGACGAGTTAAAGAAGTCGCTGCTGCACCGGGCATTTAATGGAGAGTTGACAAGGGATAATTGATAATGGGGAATGTGGTTAAGGAAAAGTCGTTTGCTTTCGCGGTGCGGGTGGTGAATCTTTATAAGCACTTGTCCGCGGAAAAGAAAGAGTATGTTATCTCGAAGCAATTGCTGAGGTCTGGGACGGCGATTGGCGCTCTGGTTCGAGAGGCGGAGCAAGCGGAAAGCAAACCCGATTTCATTCACAAGATGGCAATTGCTCTCAAGGAAGCCAACGAAACCGAATACTGGCTTGAACTACTGCACGAAACCAAATACCTCGAACCCGCCGCGTTCTCCTCCATCCAACGAGACGCGGTCGAACTTCTCAAACTCCTCACCAGCATCATCAAATCAGCAAAATCCAGCTTGAAATAATGCTCTTTATCCATTATCAACTATCCATTATCCATTGAACGAAGCCGAGACCAGAGCCGAACACGTTGACCCCGCGCTCAGGGCGGCGGGCTGGGGCGTGGTCGAGGGCAGCCGCGTCCGGCGCGAATACCCGATCACGCCGGGCCGCATCGAAGGCCACGGGCGGCGCGGCAAGGCTCTGACCGCCGATTACGTGCTCGTCTATCGCAATCACATGCTGGGCGTCGTCGAGGCCAAAGCGTGGGACAAGCCCTTGACCGAAGGCGTCGGGCAGGCGAAGAATTACGCCGGGAAACTGAAAGTCCGCTTCGCCTACTCGACCAACGGGCAGGGCGTCTATGCCGTTGACATGCAGACCGGCAGGGAAGGCGAAGCCGCCCGCTACCCCACGCCCGAAGAACTCTGGGCGCTGACCTTCAGCGAGCCGAACACTTGGCGCGACCGCTTTGCCGCCGTGCCCTTCGAGGACCGCGGCGGCTTCTTTCAATCACGCTACTATCAGACAATCGCCATCGAGCGTGTGCTGGAAGCGGTCGCCGCGGGGCGCGAGCGCATCCTGCTCACGCTCGCCACCGGCACCGGCAAGACCTTCATCGCTTTTCAGATCGCTTGGAAACTCTTTCACAGCCGCTGGAACAAGGGCAATGCACAATTGATAGTGGAGAATTGACAGTGGACAATTGTCCATTGTCCACTGTCAATTCTCAATTGAGCCTCCGCCGCCCGCGCATCCTCTTTCTCGCCGACCGCAACATCCTCGCCGATCAGGCTTACAACGCCTTCAACGCTTTTCCCGAAGACGCGCTCGTGCGGATCGAACCCGACGATATACGCAAGCGGGGCAAAGTCCCGAAGAACGGCAGCCTCTTCTTCACCATCTTCCAGACCTTCATGAGCGGCCCGCCGAAAGACGGCCGGCCCTTGCCCTACTTCGGCGAATACCCGCCCGACTTCTTCGATTTGATCGTGATTGACGAGTGCCATCGCGGCGGCGCGAACGACGAGAGCAACTGGCGCGGCATCCTCGAATACTTTTCGCCCGCCGTGCAACTCGGCCTCACCGCCACGCCCAAACGCCGCGACAACGTGGACACCTACAAGTATTTCGGCGAGCCGGTCTATGTCTATTCGCTCAAAGAAGGCATCAACGACGGCTTTCTTACGCCCTTCAAGGTGAAGCAGATTGCCACCACGCTCGACGACTACATCTACACGCCCGACGACAAACTGATCGAAGGCGAGGTCGAAACCGGCCGTCGCTACACGGAAAGCGATTTCAACCGCATCATTGAGATCAAGGAACGCGAGGCGCACCGCGTCAAACTTTTCATGGAGCAGATCAGGCAGGACGAGAAGACGCTGGTCTTCTGCGCCACACAAAATCACGCGCTGGCCGTGCGCGACCTCGTCAACCAGTTGAAGTCGAGTCGCGACCCGAACTATTGCGCCCGCGTGACCGCCGCCGACGGCGCGCTCGGCGAGCAGCACCTGCGCGACTTTCAGGACAACGAGAAGAGCGTCCCGACGATCCTGACGACCTCGCAAAAACTTTCGACCGGCGTTGACGCGCGCAACATCCGCAACATCGTCCTGATGCGCCCCATCAATTCGATGATCGAGTTTAAGCAGATCATCGGGCGCGGCACGCGGCTCTACGAAGGCAAGGACTATTTCACGATCTACGACTTCGTGCGGGCGTATCAACACTTCAACGATTCCGAATGGGACGGCGAGCCGCTTGAGCCGGAGACGGAGCCGCCCACGCCGCCGGCCCCGCCCGTTCATCCGCCCGGCCCGCGACCGGCGTCCGCGCCGCGGCAGAAAATCAGAGTCAAACTCGCCGACGGGAAGGCGCGCATTATCCAGC
>JBOGOY010000349.1:0-5135 GCA_050748185.1 Pyrinomonadaceae bacterium | reverse complement strand
GCCCAACTCGAATGCTTCCAATCAGCCGAGGCGCGCGAGCGCGTGCGCGCGTTTCTGGAAAAGCGGACAGACAGTCCAAAGTCCAAAGTCCAAAGTCCAAAGTCGGACGCATAAAGAGACTTTGGACTTTGGACTTTGGACCTTTATGAAGTTCATCAACCCCGAATCTTTAGGCCGCCCGCGTGGCTACTCGAACGGCGTGCTGGTGCCGCCGGGAGGTTCGCTGCTGTTTGTGGCCGGACAGATCGCTTGGGATGAGCGGCAGCAGATCGTGAGCGCGGATTTCGTCGAGCAGTTCGACCGCGCTCTCGCCAACGTCATCGCGGTGGTCGCGGCGGCGGGCGGCGCGCCCGAACAGATCGCGCGGCTCGTCGTCTATGTCACTGACAAACGCGAGTACGCTGAACGACAACGCGAGATCGGCGAGCGTTGGCGCGCGCGCATGGGTCGTCACTATCCGGCGATGGCGCTCGTCGAAGTCAAAGCATTGCTCGAAGACGGGGCACAGGTGGAGATCGAGGGCATCGCTGTCATAGAGTAAGCGGCGACAAGTCAGATCCACCGACGACTCTGAAACTTGGGGGGAAACCTGATGAGAAGGTTGTTGTTGTTATTTTCCGCGGCGATGTGCGCCGCGCTGTGTTACCACGCGACCGCCGTCCAACAGCCGGCCCCGAAGCAGCAACAGCAGGCTTACGTCCAGACGGTGCGGCGCGTGAGCGGGCAGACGCTGACTTCGAGCGCGTTGCCGGCGGCCCGCATTACGTTCGACGCGGCGTTCAAGCATGTCGGTTCGCAGAAGTTCATTCTCTACGAGCGGGCGCTGGCCGAGCAGCATTACTTCGTCGATGCCGACCCAGAGGGCCGCATCCGGCGCATGTACATGTTGCAGTTCGAGGGCTTCCTGCCAAACGTCACGGCCGCTTACGACTACAAGCCGACGAAGACGATCAAGGTGGGCGGGCAGGAATACGTCACTGAGTCGGCGATCGTGCCGAGCGTCGTGGCCGTCTTCAAACGCGACCCGCAGTCGGACGCGGCCCGCGCCGTGAGGTACCTCGAAGGTCAAGGCTACCGCGCGGGGGACGAAGTCATGTTCCAGCGTTTCGTGCGACTGCTGGACGATGCGAAGCGCAACGAGTTCATCGTCATTTATATCGAAGACATGAGCGCCACGGGCCGCAAGGCATCCGAGTTGTTGGACGAGACGCGCGCCGCCGAGCGGGACAAAGTTTTGCAAGGGCTGACCGAACGTGCGCTCAAAGGATTCACCATCTCGAAATATAAATAACTCAATAGTGACCAGCGACAAGTGACGGGTGACGAATTGAAAGTGCCTGCGACGCTTGTTCTTGCTTGTCACTCGTCACCCGTCACTTGTCACTGCCTGTATGCTTTCCCCGAAGAGCTTTCTTTACGAACAGTCGAAGGGCGTGGGCTGGATCACTCTGAACCGGCCCGAGCGTCTGAACGCTTTGACGTTCGAGGTCTATCGAGAACTGACCGAGACGTTCGCGGCGCTGAAGCATGAAGACGCGGTGCGCGCAGTCGTCGTCACCGGCGCGGGGCGCGCGTTCTGTTCCGGCGGCGATGTGCATGACATCATCGCGGAGTTACAGTCGCTCGACATCGAAGGCCACCTCAAGTTCACGCGGATGACCTGCGAACTGATCCGCAATATGCGCGCGCTCAGGAAACCCGTCATCGCTTGTCTGAACGGGACGGTCGCGGGCGCGGGCGCGTGCATGGCGCTGGCGGCCGATCTGCGCCTCGCCTCTCCAGAAGCGCGCATCGCGTTTCTCTTCGTGCGCGTCGGGCTGTCCGGCGCGGACATGGGAGCGTGCTACCTGCTGCCCCGCTACGTCGGGCTGGCGAAGGCGACCGAACTGCTCTACACCGGCGACTTCATCACGGCGGAAGAAGCGGCGGCGATCGGCCTCTACAACCGCGTCGTGCCGGCCACAGAGTTACAGGCAGAGGCCCGCGCGCTGGCCGAGCGGCTGGCGCGTGGCCCCGCGTTCGCGCTCGCCGTCACCAAAGAGATGCTCGATCGCGAGTGGGAGGTGAGCCTCGACACCGCTCTCGAATGGGAGGCGCAGGCGCAAGCCGCCTGTATGCAGCACCCAGATTTCCGCGAAGCGTTCGAGGCGATCACAGAGAAACGAGAAGCGAATTACAGGTGACGGGTGACAGGTGTCAGGTGCCGGTAGAACCGGTCTTACCCGACACCCGACACCCGACACCCGACACCTGACATGTCTTTCATCGAACACAGCCCATTCTTCAAAGACGAACACCGCCGGCTGTCGGCGAGCGTGGCGAGTTTCGCGTGGCGCGAGATCGAGCCGCGTGCGACGCTGGCCGAAGAGCCCGGCGCGGCCGACGTGCAGTTGCGCGAGATGGTCCAACTGCTCGCTCAGGCCGACCTGCTGCGCTACGCCGTGCCCGCCGCGGAAGAGCCGCTCGACCTGCGCTCGCTGTGCATTGTCCGCGAAGAGTTGGCCTACGCCTCGCCTCTCGCCGACCTCGCGTTCGTGATGCAGGGCCTCGGTACCTACCCGATCCGCGAAGCCGCCCCGCCGCACGTCCGCGACTTCTGGCTCTCGAAGGCCGCCGCGGGGAAGGCCATCGCCGCATTCGCGTTGACCGAGCCCGAGGCCGGTTCGGACGTGGCGAACCTCCGCACCACAGCCACGCGCGACGGCGACAGCTACGTCCTCAACGGGACCAAGCGCTTCATCTCGAACGCCGGCGTCGCGGACTTCTACACTGTCTTCGCGCGGACGGGAGAGCGCGCTGACGGCAACGCTGAAATCTCGGCCTTCGTCGTCGGCGCGCGCGTGCCGGGGCTGACGGTGAGCGAGCGTCTGGAGATGATCGCGCCACACCCGATCGGCGAACTCAGGTTCGAGAACGTGCGCGTCCACGGCGAGGATCGTCTCGGCGGCGAAGGCGCGGGCTACCGTCTGGCGATTCAGACGCTCAACTTCTTCCGCGCGTCGGTCGGCGCGGCCGGATGCGGCATGGCCCGGCGCGCGCTCGACGAGTCGCTCGCCTACGCACGCCAACGCGCGCAGTTCGGCGCGCCGCTCGCCCGCCACCAACTGGTCCAAGAGAAACTGGCCGAGATGTCCACCGCGCTCGACGCCGCCCGCCTGCTGGTCTATCACGCCGCGCATCTGCGCGACCTGAGCCGCACCGAAGCAGGCGCGGAAGTGCAACTCGCCACACTCACGCGCGCCGCGAGCGAGGCCAAACTCTTCGCCACCGAAGCCGCCGGCCGCATCATCGACGAAGCCGTGCAGATTCACGGCGGCGCGGGCCTCATTCGCGGCGCGACGGTCGAACGCCTCTACCGCGACGTCCGCGCCCTCCGCATCTACGAAGGCACTTCAGAGATTCAGAAGCTCGTCATCGCGCGCGAGTTGTTGAGGGAAGGATGAACGAGAGTGAGACAGTCTGGCCGACGCTGGAGGAGTTGCCCGAAGACGAGCAAGCGCGCATCGAGATCATCCGCCGCGCGCCGGCTTGGCAACGTTTCAAGTAGGTTGAGCGATGCGACCATGGCTCACCGCGCCCAAATATTGGCCGATGTCCGCAGCCGCGATCCTAAAGCCGACGAAAACGAAATACGCAGACGTTTTGCCGCCCGCGTTCTTCCACGCGAGATTGTGATCAAAATGTTCAAATGGGATCCGCTCAAGGAAGACTGAGGCTTTATCGCAGGTGTACCTTGTGTCGCATCATCAAAGCACCTGAAAATATGAACACTAACAAGTCGCACCTCTCCGAGAGCGTAACAACACTCGCCTCGCGTCAAAGTTAGAGATGTTGAGAATCAACATCATCGGCGGCGGGCCGGCCGGGCTGTATTTCGCGCTGCTGATGAAGCAGCTCGATCCGGCGCACGCGGTCACGCTCTACGAACGCAACGCGCCCAACGACACGTTCGGCTGGGGCGTGGTCTTCTCGGACAAGACGCTCTCGTACCTGCGCGACAACGACGAGCCTACCTACCGGCGAATCACCGACACTTTCGCGACGTGGGACAACGTGGACGTGGTTTACCGCGACCAAAAGATTTCGGTGCGCGGCAACAAATTTTCCGGCATCGCGCGCATCCGTCTGCTGCATATTCTTCAAGAGCGTTGCCGCGAGTTGGGCGTCGTCTTGCGCTTCCGCACCAACGTGGCGAATGTAAATGCGCTGGCCGCCGAGTCTGATCTGCTGGTCGGTGCGGACGGCGTCAACAGCGAAGTCCGTTCGCGCTATCAGGAGTTTTTCCAACCCGAACTGAGCGTTCGCAGCAACAAGTACATCTGGTACGGCACTCGCCGACTCTTCCACGGCCTGACGCTCACCTTCCGCCAGTCAGACGCTGGCACGTTCTCCGCTCACTCCTACAAGTTTGACGACACGACCAGCACCTTCATCGTCGAGTGTGACGCCGGGGCGTGGGCGCGCGCCGGGTTCGCCGCGATGTCCGACGAGGAGACCCGCGCGTACCTCGCCGGAGTGTTCCAGCAAGACCTCGGCGGCCAACCGCTACTTACCAACAACTCGAAATGGATCAACTTCCTGCTGGTCAAAAATCAACACTGGGGCCACCGCAACGTCGTGTTGCTCGGCGACGCGCTGCACACAGCCCACTTCTCGATCGGCTCGGGGACCAAGCTCGCGCTCGAAGATGCGATCGCGCTCTATCGTTGTTTCGCCGAAGGCCTGAACGTGCCGGCGGCTTTGCGTGAGTTTGAAAGGGTGAGGAAACCGGTCATCGAAGAATACCAGCAGGCGGCCTACGAGAGCCTCGTCTGGTTCGAGCACGCCGCGGACTTCATGCACCTCGAACCCTACGAGTTCGCTTACCGGCTGATGACGCGCAGCAAGCGCATCGACTACGAGAATTTGAAGCGGCGCGATCCTGAATTCATCGCGGCTTACGAAGCGGTCCGCGCGGACGGCCCATCAGATCGTGCTGACAGAAGGCGAATAAGATGAACGGCAGATGGCTTGAAAATGAAGCGTCGCGTGGCGCCGGGAGCGCCGGCATCCTTGGCTGCAAGCTCGCGTCAGCGAGCTAACCGATTTTCGTGCTCACCCACAGTTGAGCGATCGCGTTTGATCTGTTCGCGCTC
>JBOGOY010000348.1:0-5142 GCA_050748185.1 Pyrinomonadaceae bacterium | reverse complement strand
ATCCGCGCCTGCGCGCGCCTCTATGCTGCCCGTTATTTTCTTTCCCGCCCCCACGTCAGCCGTCCCGCTCAGCGAAGCGCGAGCGCGAGGGCCGACTGCACGTCGCCGCCGGCGCCGCGAATGACAATCACTTGGTCCCCGTCCTGCCGGACGAGCGCCACGCTCCCGTCCGCTTCACGCCAACTGCTCTGCCCTTGTTGTGAATCGTCGCCGGCGGCCGTTGTGCCCCCGCGCGGGCGCAGCGCTTGGTAAGCGCGGAAAAACTCGGCCGCGTCTTCGGGTCGCTCCCACGCTGTCTTCCAGACGAAAAGCGGCCCACGCCCCACGCCTGCAAAAAGATATGCGCGGTCGCCGCCCCAGCCCGCGGCGGCGCGCGCCGCGTCCTTCACACTCACAGCCTTCAGCAGCAGGCCGCGCGCGCCGATCTCGCCGAGCGGCGTCGAGGCGACGAGGTCCGTCCAGCCCTGCGAAGCGAATCCCTGCTCGTCAACCGCGACTTCGCGCGGCGCTTCACCGACGAAATATTTTTCCGGGTGCAAAATCTGCTCGGTCGAAACGGGCGGGCGGCGCAATAGTTCGTCCACGCCGCGCGCCCCGCCCTTGCGCCGAACGGCTTCGACGAAACGCACGCCGTCGCGGTAGCGGAAGATAAAAGTCTCGGACAGCAACGGCGGAAAGAGCGCACCGATGTCTCGTCGGTACTGGTCGAACCGCCCGTCCTCCTGCCGCGCCACCTCTTCGAGGGGGCGGCGCTCCCATGCCGCGCCCTGTTCGAGCCGGCGCTGCACGTTCATCGCGTCGCCTTCAATGACGGAGAAGAGCGCCTCGGTGCGATCGAAGTTGTAGGGACGGACGAGCAGCAGCCCGAGCAGATCGAAGTGCTGGTCCTGTAAGGCGTGAACCAATTCATGGGTAAGTAATGCGTCGTGCCCGGCGTGCCGGTTTTGCGGATCGGCGAGCAGCAACACGCTCTTGTCGAGCGGCGAATAAGCCGCGCCGGCCGAAGCGGCGGTGAAACTGGCGGCGAGCATCGCGAGATCAGTGCCTTCTGGCAGGATGCCGCCCGCGACCGCCAGCCGGCTCAACGCGCGCAGATCATCGCCGCCGAGCAACTCGGCCATCTCGCGCGAGCGCGTGCCATACTCCCACCCGGTTAACTCGATCATCCGCGCCTCGTCTTTCCAACCCAACTCGCGCCCCGCGGACGCGGCGACCCGCGCCCGTTCCAGCCTGACGGCCAGATCGGGAGACAGCGGGCGCGTGGGCAGCGGGGAAAGTTGGCGCGCAGACGGCGTGGCCGACGGGGCCGGGCCGCGCTTTTTTGCCACGGCCTGACGCCCTGCGTCACCACATGCCGCCAGCAACAGCGCCGACGCCGCAAGGACAATAATGAAAAGGCCGGTCAACCGTTCCCTGATTCGCATAAGAACGGTTAGACGCGCGCCGGGCCGAATAAGCTGCCGGAAGAAAACGGGGGCCGGGTGTTGGGGGCCGGGGACCGGGTTAAAAAACAGCAATCGCCCGAGCCAAGCGCGCACGCTCTGCTCGTGTCAGGGCCGGGTTAAGCAGATTGGGATAACTCAATTTCAAATTTGAGATTTCAAATCTGTGATTCCACGTCTGCCGTCCCATCGCCCCTGAGGTCCGGCCCCTATTCGATCATGTCGAGCATCGAGCCGTGAGAGCCGTTACCATTCGTCGCGGAGGGCGGGGGCACGCCGCCGAAGTCGGCGAGGCGCAGTTGGAGGTTGCCGGCGTTCGAGGCATAGGACAGAGCCTCGTCGCGGTTGATCACGCCCTCGCGGACGAGGCACTCGATGACGCCGTCGAAGGTCTGCATTCCTTCGAGCCTGCCTTGTTCCATGGCGTCGATGAGGCTCTTCCCCTCGGACTCGCCCTGCTCGACGTACTGGCGCGTGCGCGATGTGGCCTTCAAAATTTCCATCGCGGCGACGCGCCCCTTACCGTCGGCGCGCGGTAGCAGGCGCTGCGAAACGATGAAGCGGAAGACGTTCGCGAGGCGGGCGCGGATGGCGCGCTCTTCGTTCTTCGGGAAGACGCCGATAATGCGGTCCACGGTCTTCGAGGCGTCGATCGTGTGCAGAGTGGAGAGGACGAGGTGGCCGGTCTCGGCGGCTTCGAGCGCGATCTCGATCGTCTCGCGGTCGCGCATCTCGCCGACGAGGATCACCTTCGGGGCTTGGCGGAGCGCGGCGCGCAGGGCGCGGGCGAAATCGGGCGTGTCGGTGTGCAACTCGCGTTGGTGAATGGTGCAGTTTTTGTGCTGGTGCAGAAACTCGATCGGGTCTTCGATGGTGATAACGTGATAGTGCTTCGTCTCGTTGATGAGGTCGATGACCGCGGCGAGCGTCGAAGACTTGCCGCTGCCGGTCGGGCCGGTGACGAGGACGAGGCCGGTCTTCAAATCCACGATCTGCTTGAGTTGTTCGGGCAGGTTGAAATCGGACCAGCGCGGGGCGCGCGAAGGAATGACGCGCATCACGATGGCGTGGGTGCCGCGCTGCATGAAGATGTTGACGCGGAAGCGCGAGAGGCCCGGCGCGCTGAACGAGACGTCGGCCGAGCCGTACTGCTGGAGGCTCTCGGCGGCCGTCTGCTGGCCCCCGATGAGCAGCTTGGCGATCGCGGCGGTGTGCGCCGGCAAAAGTTTTTCGAGGCCCGGCACCGGCACCGGCCGGAGTTTCCCCATCAACTCGATCTGCGGCGGGCGTCCGGGCGAGAAAATGAGGTCGCTCACCTTGTCGGAAACGCCGAGCATCGAGCCGAGGACGCTGATGAAGTTCAGCGGCGCGGAAGCTTCGGGAGTTGTCGGGGCGGACGGAGTCTGTGGGTGAGTGCTCATAAGCAGTGTTCAGTGGTCCGTGGTCAGTAGTCTGTGGTCAGTTGTTTCCTTGTGATCGACCACGTGTGGCCCCGTTTTGGCGCGTTGATTAATCAGCAGGTGCGACGGACCACGGGCGCGGACCACGGACAATTTCGCAACTCTTGCAACGGAAATTAAAACGTTACGGCAAACCAACGCACCCATTAGGGCGTACATCTGATTGTGAACAGGTGGCGGGAAGTTTCCCCTGTCGAGGGGGCTCGGCCCGCGGATGATTTGATAAAGGAGGCGCTAACAGACATGGCAACCTATCGCGATCCGGTGCGCGTATTCGCCCCGTTGGAAATCGTCGAGCGCCTGCTGGAGATTCGCGCCGACGCGGGCTATTCCCCGGCACTCTTCCTCCGTTCGTCCGAAGATTTAGCAGCATATTTCGACGCCTACGGCTTCGACGTTTACGCATTCACCGAGGCGGAAGCCGAGTTTCACTACGGGCGCTATCGCGCTCCCCTCGCGCCCGGCGGCGATCACGCGCACAACTCGCCGACGGCGCACTGACAATTCAACCGAACCGCACAGACAAAAGCTGCGCGAGGCCCGCAATTGTTATCGGCCCGCGCAGCTTTTTACTTTAGTGATAGGTGAACAGCGACAGGTGACAAGAAAGATCGGTTCTTCCACTTGTCGCCCGTCACTGTCCACCTGTCACTTTGCTAAAGTGCTTTCATGATCACGATCGTCACGTCGTCACCGGAGCCCCGCCCTTCGGTCCAGTCGAGCACATCTGCGTAGAGGAATTTAATCAACTCTTCGGCGGTTAGATCGCGACCCTCGCGCACCTTGAGTTCGAGGCGGTCGCGGCCGTACTCGCTGCCGTCCGCCCCGACGGCTTCCGTCAGGCCGTCGGTATAGAGGACGAGCGTCTGGCCGGATTCGACCGGCAGGTAATACTCGTAATAGCGCGACTCCATAAACATCCCGAGCGGGAGGCCGCCGCGTTCGATGAAGCGGGCCTCGCCCCCGGCGTCCAACAGCAGCGGCGGGTTGTGGCCGGCGTTGGCGAAGGCGAGCGTTTTGTTGGTCGTGTCGAGCACGCCGTAGAAGGCCGTCACAAACTGGTTATTTTTGATCGACTCCCAGAGCAGATAGTTGACCTTCGCCATGGAGATGTTCGGCGCGTAGCCGATGTGGATCGCGGCGCGCAAAGAGGCGCGCAGGAAAGCCATTAGCAGCGCCGCCGGCACCCCTTTGCCCGAGACGTCGGCGATGACGATGCCGAGCTGATCTTCGTAGATGTGAACGAAGTCGTAGTAGTCGCCCGAAACTTCTTCGGTCGAGAAGTTGTAGGCGCTGATGTCGAAGCCTTCGAGTTTCGGATGACGCGCGGGCAGTAGTTCGAGTTGGACCTGCCGGGCGACTTCGAGCTGCGATTCGAGCCGCTTCTTCTCCATCAACTGTTCGTGCAGGTGCGCCTTCTCGATGATGATCGCGACCTGCGAGGCGAGCAGCAGCAACACCTGCAAGTCGTCCTCGGTGTAGGCGTTCACCCGGTCGCTTTCGAGGTCGAAGACGCCGATCACTTCGTCGTTCGAAATGATGGGCGCGACCATCTCGGAGCGCGTCTCGCGGCGTGCGTTAACATAACGATCATCAAGATGTACGTCGGGCGCGATGATCGGCTCGCCCGTCTGCGCGACGTAGCCGAGGAGCCCCTCGTTGACCTTCATGTGCAAATCGGTCAATTCCTCGATGTCATAGCCGCGCACGGCGGTCGAGCGAAAGACGCAGTCCGACTCTCCGGCCGCTTTCCCCGGCGCGGGCGGCTGGCACTCGATCAGGTAAATCCCGGCGGCGTCGTAATGAAGCAGCGAGTCGAGCGTGTCCATCACGAGGTTGAGGACTTCTTCGACTTCGAGCGAGCGGCTGATCTTCTTCGTGATGTCGAGCAGCAGCCGCAGCTTGTCCACCACGGCCAGTTCGACCGCGGGCGGAGGGAGAGTTTCTTTCAGGTGCTCGGTCATAAGGGTTCCAAAGACAGGGATTATAGCAAGGATGAAGGATGAAGGATGAAGGATGAAGAAAAACATTACCCTTCATCCTTGCGCGCTTCCAGCGCTGGGTCCGTCAGGAGTGAAAGTTCGAGCGCGGCGGTCGGGTGCTCCTGAAAGAAGTCGTTGACGTCTGTGGGCAGCGAGACGCGGGCGAGGCGCAGGCCGCGCGAGGCGAAAAGCTCCTCGTAGCGCGCGGCGGCGCGGCGTCCGGCGGCGTCCGGGTCCAGCGCGGCGACGACGCGGAAA
>JBOGOY010000347.1:0-5142 GCA_050748185.1 Pyrinomonadaceae bacterium | reverse complement strand
GTGTCGGGGTTGAGTGAAATGGAATTGATGCCGCGCTCGACGAGGAACTGCGCGAACTCCGGATAGTCGGAAGGGGCTTGGCCGCAGATGCCGATCTTTTTGCCGGCGCGTTGGGCCGCCTCAATCGCCATCGCGATCATGCGTTCGACCGCGCCGTTGCGCTCGTCGAAGAGATGGGCCACCATCTCCGAATCGCGGTCGAGGCCGAGCGCCAACTGCGTCAGATCGTTCGAGCCGATCGAGTAGCCGTCGAAGACGCGCAGGAACTCGTCGGCGAAGATGACGTTGGCCGGCAGTTCGCACATCGCGTAAATCTCCAACCCGCGCTCGCCTTGTTTGAGGCCGAAGTCGCCCATTAACTCGACCACGCGCCGGCCCTCTTCGACCGTGCGGCAGAACGGGACCATCGCCTTGACGTTGGTCAGGCCCATGTCGTCGCGGACGCGCTGGAGGGCGGCGCATTCGAGTTGGAAGCCTTCGCGGTAGCGGTCGTCGTAGTAGCGCGACGCGCCGCGAAAACCGAGCATCGGGTTCTCTTCTTCTGGCTCGAACTCCAGCCCGCCGATGAGACGCGCGTACTCGTTCGACTTGAAGTCGGACATGCGGACGATGACCGGCTTCGGGTAGAAGGCCGCCGCGATGCGCGCGACGCCCTCGGCCAGCCGGTGGATGAAATAGTCGCGCGGGTCTTCTTCGGCGATGCGCCGCCCGATCTCGCGCACGTCTTCTTCGCGCTTCAGATTCGGATAGCGGACCAGCGCCATCGGGTGAATGCCGATGTGATTGTTGATGATGAACTCCAAACGCGCGAGGCCGACCCCGTCGTTCGGCAGAGAAGCGAGCGCGAAAGCATGATCCGGATCGCCGACGTTCATCAACACCTGCGTGCGCGGCCGTTCCGCATCGGTCACTTCGCGCCGCTCGACGTTGAAGCTGATGTGACCCTCGTAGATGTGCCCTTCGGTCCCCTCGGCGCACGAGACGGTGACATCGCGCCCGGTCTCTAAATGTTGCGTCGCATTGCCGGTGCCGACGATGCACGGCAGGCCTAGTTCGCGACTGATGATCGCGCTGTGGCAGGTGCGCCCGCCGCGGTCTGTGACGATGGCCGCCGCGCGTTTCATGATCGGCTCCCACGCCGGATCGGTCATCGAGGTGACGAGCACATCGCCCGCGTTGAAGTCGGCGAGGTGGTCGGGGTCGGCCAACACGCGCACACGGCCCTGCGCGATCCGCTCGCCGACGGCGATGCCCTTCACCAAGGGCGCGCCGCGCTCGCCCGTCAGCTTGTAGGTCTCGACGTAGTTGACCTGATTCATCGCGTGGACCGTCTCGGGCCGGGCCTGCAAGATATAGAGCAGGCCGGTCACGCCGTCTTTGGCCCACTCGATATCCATCGGCTGTGAGCGGCCCGCGCGCGCTGAATAATGCTCTTCGATGAGACACGCCCAGCGCGCCAGTTCCAGCGCCTCGTAGTCGCCGAGCACGTAGCGGCGACGTTGGGATTCGACCACTTCCTGCGTGCGCGTCCCTCGCCCGTCAAGGCCGTACACCATCTTCACTTCCTTGCCGCCGAGCCGCCGGCTGACGATCGGGCGCGCGCCGGTGCGTAAGGTCGGCTTGAAGACGACCCACTCGTCAGGCGTTGCGGCTCCCTGCACGATGGCTTCGCCCAATCCCCACGCACCGTTGATCACGACCACGTCGCGGAAGCCCGATTCGGTGTCGAGCGTGAACATCACGCCCGAGCAGGCGAGGTCCGAGCGGACCATCGGCTGCACGCCGATCGAGAGCGCCACGTCGAAGTGATCGTAGCCGCGCGCGGCGCGGTAAGAGATGGCGCGATCGGTCCACAGCGACGCGAAGCAGCGCAGGCAGGCGTCGAGCACACGCTCTTCGCCGCGCACGTTGAGCATCGTGTCCTGCTGGCCGGCGAAAGAGGCGTCCGGCAAATCCTCCGCGGTGGCCGAAGAGCGCACCGCGACTTCGCAATCGGGACGGCCCGCGCGCTGGCACAAACGCCGGTAGCCGTCGCGGATCGCCGCGGTGACGGCGGCCGGCAAAGGAGTCCCGAGCATCAGCATCCGCGCCTTGTGGCCCGCGTCTTTGAGCGCGTGGATGTCGTGAACGTCGAGCCCTTCGAGCAGTTCGCGCAGGCGCAAGCCCAAGCCGTCGGTTTCGAGCAGCAGGCGGTAGGCTTCGCAGGTCGTCGCGAAGCCGTCCACGGCGCGGACGCCCGCCGGCACCAGCGCGTTGTAGAGTTCGCCCAGACTGGCGCACTTGCCGCCGACGAGCGGCACGTCATCCGCCCCGACCTGACTCAAGTCGAGAACCAGATGCTCGGTCAATTTTTTCATCACGCGATCTCCTCGGGTTGGTCCCTGCCGGGCGGCAGAGGGTTAGTGTCACTTGCACGCTAACCCGCAGGACCGGCTCAAAGGCAAGTGGAAAGACAAGCTGGCTACGTCGGGCCGACTTTCTGCCGGCAGGGTGCAACGACGGGTGCGATTAGTTAAAAGTGCTAACCGGGCGTGGATTTCAACCCGGCCGGTTAATTACGAGCATGGAGTGTGCTGCGGACGGCCGGGAATGTTGCCAGCCAGTATTGTAGAAAGGTTCAGGCGGATGTGGAAGGAAAATCTGAAAGGGGGTCGGGGCGGAGTTTAAGGTTTGAGGTTTGAAGTTTGAAGTTTATTGGCTCGCCCGCTAGAACTTCAAACCTGAAACCTGAAACTTCCTCTCGCCCCCAGCCCCTGCTTTTAACCTGCCGCCGTCTCGCCGCCCAGAAGCGTCAGCACCTCGCCGGTGATGTAACTCGAATCCGCTTCGGAGGCGAAGAAGACGAAGGCGGGCGCGATCTCTTCGGGCTGCGCGGGGCGCTTCAACGGCGTGTCCGCGCCGAATTTGGCGACCTCTTCAGCGGGCTTGTCCGAAGGATTGAGCGGCGTCCAGACCGGGCCGGGCGCGACGCAGTTGACGCGGATGCGGCGCTCGACGAGATTCTGCGCGAGTGACTTGGTGAAGGCGTGGATCGCGCCTTTAGTCGCCGAGTAATCGAGCAACTGTTTGCTGCCTTCGAGGCCGGTGATCGAGCCGCAGTTGACGATCGCGCTTCCCTCTTTCAAGTGCGGCAGCGCGGCCTTCGCCATGTAGAAATAACCGTAGATGTTCGTCTTGAAGGTGCGGTCCCACTGCTCTTCGGAGACTTCTTCCAGACCCTTCTGGTGCTGCTGGAAGGCGGCATTGTTAACGAGCACGTCGAGTTTGCCGAACTCTTTGACGGTGCGCTCGACCGCCTCGCGACAGAATTGCGCGTCGGTCACGTCGCCCGGAATCAACAACGCGCGGCGGCCTTCGGCCTCGACCGCGCGCAGGGTTTCTTCGGCGTCCGACTGCTCGACCGGCAGATAGACGATCGCCACGTCCGCGCCCTCGCGCGCGTAGAGCACGGCCGTCGCCCGCCCGATCCCAGAGTCGCCGCCGGTGACGAGCGCCGCCTTGTCCTGCAACTTGCCCGAGCCCTTGTAACGCGGCGCTTGGTACTCGGGGCGCGGCGTCATTTTCGATTCGATGCCCGGCTTCTCCTGATGCTGCGCTGGGAAAGGCGACTTCGGCTGTTCGTCCGACTGCGAGCCGCCCCGCTGTTGTGGCGACTTGCCGGTCGGCGGCTTCGTCGTCTGTTTGGCCGATTGCGGCGGCGCGGGCTGTGCCGCCTGACTCTTGCCTGCCGTCTGTTTCTCGTCCCCGCCTTTCGCAGCGGGGGTCTTCTTCTTCACTGCTTTCGTCGCTGCCATAATTTCTACCCTTTCAGTTCGGTTTTTAGTGAGTGCGATCTTTAGCACAGGGCGGTGGACAGATGTGTTAATTAAACGTGGCTTTTTGATGGAGAAGCATCAGCCCGCGAAAGCTTGAGCCACTACCTTCAGAGAAGGAGGGCGCGCGGGTGAAAGCGGCGGACGTATTGGCGGTAGGTTTCGATTTCCGCGTCGGCGCGGGCGCGGTCCCACCCGAGAAACTCTTCCGCGACGCGGGCGGCCCGCTCCACCGCGTTAAGTCCTGCCCGGCTGTTCAGGCCGACCATCGTGCGCCGCAGCAGACAGTCGGCGAGCGTCTCGGCCCATTCTTCCCGGAACGCGAAGACCACTTCGGCCGCGATCGCTTTCGTTTCATCATCGAAGACTTCGCACAATCGCGGGTGTTCGCCGCATAACTCCAACACGTCGGCGGCGCGCGCGCCGTAGACGCGCAGCAAGCGCTCGTTCACCTCCGGCGCGAGCCCGCTGTGCGCTGACAGATACTGCCGCACGTCCGACAGATCTCCGCACGGCGCGCCCGGCAACGGCTCGTAGGCCGTGGTGAAAGGCGGCGAATGCCGGCCGAGTTTGCGGAACAGCAGATCGACCGTCTGCTCGGACAGTTCGCGGTAGGTCGTCAGCTTACCGCCGACGACGGAGACGAAGCCCGCGAGCGCGGGCGCGTGGTCGCGTATGAAGTGGCGGCGGGTGATACGAGCCGGCGCATGGTCAGCGCGGTGCGGGAGTGGCCTGACGCCGGCGTAGGTGTAAAGCACTGACTCGCGCGTCAGGCCCGCTGAAGGGATGACGCGGTTCGTCTCGCGCAGCAGGTAGGCGATCTCTGCTTCGTCGGCTTCGACCCGATCGAGCTCGCCGACAAAGCGCGTGTCGGTCGTGCCGACGAGGTAGAGTCCATTCCACGGGATGATGAAGAACGGGCGCCCGTCCGCCTCGGCCTCGACGTAGAGCGCGTCCGCGGGCGCGCCGGGAAACGCGGCGACGATGAGGTGACTGCCTTTGGTCCCCCCGACGAGACGCATCGAGTTCGCCGGCATCCGCGCGACCAACTCGTCCACCCACGGGCCGGCCACGTTGACCACGACGCGGGCGCGCGCCGTGTGCAACCGGCCGCCCCGCAAATCCTGAAACTCGACGCCGCGCACGACGCCTTCCTCGACGAGCCCACGTTCGACGCGCGCGTAGGTCAGGACGTGCGCGCCCGCCGCCGCCGCCGAGAGGACGTTCTCGACCGCAAGGCGCTCGGCGTATTCGACCTGCGCGTCGTAGTAAAGGGCCGCGCCGACGAGCCCCGTGCCGTTCAGCCCCGGCGCGCGGGTGAGCGTCTCTT
>JBOGOY010000346.1:0-5145 GCA_050748185.1 Pyrinomonadaceae bacterium | reverse complement strand
CCTTGACCTTCGTCCGGTTACCCACCACCCGGTCGCCGTCCTTGATCGCGCCGATGCGGCGGATGTCGAGGCGCAAAGAAGAGTAGAACTTCAACGCCCGCCCGCCGGTCGTCGTTTCAGGCGAATTGTGAACGATCACGCCATCAACCATGTACGTGTGGTGGCCTTCAACTTCCAGATCGAAACGCTGCATCGAGCGCGTCGGCGGCTTAACGTAGATTTTAGCGATGCGCGCGGGCACGGCGCGGAGGTGGCGGCGCAAGCCCAAAGGGTTCTCGCCCAAGTGCGAATCATTGATCACCGGCTGCCACGCGAAGTGTCCGCGCAACTCAGGATGCAACTTGTACTGCACGGACGGGTGCAGGAACGGCGCGATCAATTCTTGAAATTTCGCCGTTTGCTCAGCAGTCAACCAAAAACCACGTCCGTCGTCGCGCGGCTGACCGAGGCCGAAACGTTCGAACGTGGACAGCACCAGAGCGCGATCCGCGCTCGCCAGTGATTTGTTGTAGAGAACGGATTTGCCACGTCCCCACCGCGCGCAATGCCCGGCGAACGAGCCATCGTCGCCATACCACACAGCCAATCCGCGCGCATCAAGTTGTGACAAGGCGGCGGCGGTGACCGTGCGCTTGTTGTCGTTGTAGAGGCTGCGCCGCAATTCGGCTAAGGCGGGAAAGGCATGGGTGTCAAACCCGACTCCGTTACCGACCTTGCCAAATTGACGCGAGAAGGGAGCCAACATCGAATGCTTCCAGCGGGCATAGTCTTCCTGCGCCAGACCATGACCGACGCGGAACGTGGCCGAATGCGTGCCGACCTGACGCAGCGAGCCGTCACCCAACGCGCCGCCCAGAAGCAATTGCATTTGGTCGTCAGTCACATAATAGTCCGCGACCATCGCCAGCACTTCGTCGCCGACGCGCAAATCCCCGGCAGCCACTTCGCCGCGAGGAGTAAAGATCGTGTGGTTCGGGGTCGCGGCGAAATGACGAAAGCCGGACGGCCCGCCTTCAACTTCAAACTGCAGGAAATAGTCAGCCTTGCCGTTATCGAACCAATTGACAACCTTGCGCGGCTCGATTTTTCCCGTTTGCGGATCGAAGCTCAAGACTTCGACGGGCATTTTTTGATTGACGATCTTACCGATCTTTTCCGTCGTGCCGTCGGCCAGAACGACTCTGGCATCGTATTGGAAGCAACCGAACATGACGCCGATCTTCTCGCGAATCTGATTGATGAAAATCAGGGAGGTGTTCGACTGCGCGACGATGGCTGTCAGTTTCCGCAGCGCCTGTGACATCAAACGCGCCTGCAAGCCGGGCAGCGAGTCGCCCATGTCGCCGTCGAGTTCCGCGCGGGGCACGAGGGCCGCCACCGAATCGATCACAATCACGTCCACGCCGTTTGAGCGCACCAGCGCCTCTGTGATTTCAAGCCCCTGCTCGCCAGAGTCGGGCTGCGAAATCAACAGTTCGTCAATATTCACGCCGAGTTTGCCGGCGTACTCGGCGTCCATCGCGTGCTCGGCGTCGATGTAGGCCGCCACCCCGCCCGCCTTCTGCGCCTCGGCTACGATGTGTAGCGCGAGGGTCGTCTTGCCGCTCGACTCCGGCCCGTAAATTTCGATGACGCGCCCGCGCGGCACGCCGCCGATGCCGATCGCGGCGTCGAGGCTCAGGGAAGTGGTCGAAATCGACAACACATCTGACACCTCGCGCTCGCCGAGGCGCATGATCGAGCCCTTGCCGAACTTCTTTTCGATGTTGAGGAGCGCGGCCTCAACCGCTTTGCCGCGATCCGCGCCCAGTTTGCTGTCTGCCATGGTACTCATCACTCTTTCTACGTCCTCTCTTCTCGCGCTTCGCTGAAAGTTGTGTTCTGCCAAAAGACGGGGCGGAGTATAGCACAACTGACGCGAGAATGGAACGCCGTTTCACGTATGCAACGATGTTTTTTTCAGTGAAGTGAGGTCGAACGCTCGAATCACTGGCCCAGAAGGCCGGCCGCCGCGAGGAGCCGGCTCGTGTCAACAAAAGCGGCGTAAGGATAAGGCAGACGGGGCGCGCAAGTCGAGGGAAAGTTGCCGGCCATATCCGCTTGTTCGGTCGGGGCGCGGCCGATTGGGCCGCGCCCCGAAATCTCGCCGGTTACTTCTCCGGCGCCAGCACGGCGCGCACGGCGCGCTCTACGTCGGCCGGCACGGACATTGAAGTTTTGCCGATGCGGGCGACTGCTGTCGCTCCACCGCCAAAGGGCGGCACCAGCGGATCTGCGAGGGCGATGCGGCGGACATTGACGGGCGGGATGAACGCCAAGTAGCGGAGGTTGAGCGCGAGGATGAATTGGTTGGCGACGATGGCGTAGCCGGTGTTGGTCGGGTGTACGCCGTCGAGCGAGAACAGGCCGCCGAGAAAATCCGTGGTCAGGCGTCGCCCCGCCACGAAATAGCCGAAGCGATCGATCAGGTTCAGGACGAGGTTGATGTCAACGAGAGCGGCGCGATGGCGGCGCACCTGTGCCGCGATGAAACGGTTGTAATTTCTGACCGCCGCGCGGATCGTGTTCGATTCGGCGGCCGTCAAAACGACGTTGCCCGGCAGCGGCCCGCTGGCCGGGTTGGCGAGGATGCCGGGGATCAGCGAGAAAGCGCCGGGCGTGACCGAATCCCCCGCGGCGAGGCCGAGCGCCGGGCCGATGACGGCGAGCGGCAGCCCGATGGTCCGCGCCACATCCTCGGCGGAAGTCAGGAACGGAACCACAGACACGTCTGGAATATTCGCGACGACGAGTTTCGCGCCCGTCGCCGCGAGCCGGTTGATGACCTGCCGGTAGGCCGCCTCGAAATCCGCCTGTGGAGTCAGGAGCGCGGGGTCCGCGGCCGTGGCCGCGCCGAGCGCGTCGTTGTTGCCGATCCACAGAAAGACTGTCGTCGGCCGCAACACCTCGGCCAGTTCGACCTGACTACGCGACTGTCCGCCGAGCAAGCCGGGGAGGCCGAGCACCAAATCAGTCAGGCTGTCGATGGGGAAATCGGGGCGTCTCGTGAGCGCGTCCTGCACCCGCGCACCGGGAACCGCGAGGTTCCGCGGCTGTTCGAGGGGGTTGGTGCGCCCCGTCGAGATGCCGGGCGCGGGCAGGATGATCGGCGGCGGGCCGGGCGAGACGAGTTGCAACACGTTGGGGACGCCCGGCTCAGCGATGAGCGGTAGCGGCAGAGTTTTGCGGGCGCGCAGCGCGACGAGGGTCGCATAGCCGTTAACCTGCTGCCGGTCGAGCAGCGAGCCGTTCTGAAAGCCCGCCGACAATGAATCCCCGACGACGACGAGGCGGGACAGATCCGCCCGCTCGAAGAAGCGCGATGACGCCTGCGCCGCGCCTGCCGGCTGGGATTGGCCGGATGGTTGGACTGACTGGCCGAGTGCGACTGAGGTGACTAGTGCGACGAGCGCGCCGCAAAGCGCCGCCCGACGGAAAGAGAAACGGATGATCATGGGGGGCTCCTTCATGGGTTCTGTCATGGAGTTTCACGGGCAGACGCCGCACCTTCCCTGTTCGTCGTGCCGAGAGTAAACGGGGTCTTTAGCCCTGAGACGCTTCCGAAATCGTTAAGACCGAGGGTGGAGATGATGCAATACACCTCTCGTGGGTTTCCGGTCAACACAAAATCAGAAGCCCACGAGATAGACACCCGCGGCAGAGCCGGTTTAGAGCGCAGTGTCAGTACCGCCGGCTCAATCGGAAGGCAAAAGGGAGCGCGCGAAATCGCCGACTTGTGAGACAAGGTCCGGCTCGCCGGACAGTCGCTCCAGCTCGGCGACGATGGCCGATCCGACCACGGCCGCGTCGGCGTAGCGCCAGACTTCCGCGAGCTGGTCGCGGGTCGAGAGGCCGAAGCCGACGGCGATGGGCAGGTCAGTCACTTGGCGTGCGCGCGAGACGAGGCGTGCGGCTTCGTCGCTCACAGAGGATTGCGCGCCGGTGACGCCCGCGCGCGAGACGGCGTAGATGAAGCCGCTGGCGAGTTCGGCGATCATGCGAAGACGCGCGTCGGTCGAGGTTGGGGCAACGAGGAAAATGAAATCAAGGTCGTGCTCGCGCAGTGTGCGCGCGAAAGCGCCTGCCTCTTCGGGAATGAGGTCCGTGACGAGCATGCCGTCCACGCCAGCGCGGCGCGCTTCGCGGCACAGGCGCTCGGGGCCGAATTGCAACAGCGGGTTGTAATAGCTGAAGAGGACGACGGGCACCCCCGTCTCGCCCCGCACGTCGGCGACCACCGAGAGCACATCCGCAACGCCGACGCAATTTTTGAGAGCACGTTCCGAAGCCCTCTGGATCACCGGCCCGTCGGCCATCGGATCGCTGAAGGGGACGCCGAGTTCGACGAGCGTTGCGCCCGCCCGCGCAAGTTCGAGAATGAGAGCGCGCGTCGTCTCAAGGTCAGGATCGCCGGCAGTGATGAAAGGGATGAAGCCACGCCGGCCTTCCCTCTTCAACTGCGCGAAGGTCTCGGCGAGACGGCTCAAGCTTGGTCCCCCGGCACACTCGCGTCGGCCACGCTCTGCACATCCTTGTCGCCGCGGCCCGAAAGGTTGACGAGGACGCTCTGACGGGGTTGCATCGCGCGCGCGACCTCGATGGCGTAAGCGACGGCGTGCGCCGATTCGAGCGCGGGGATAATGCCTTCCAATTCCGAGAGCCGGTGAAAGGCCGCGAGGGCGTCGGCGTCGTTGACCGAGACGTATTCGACGCGACCCGTGTCGTGCAGGAAGGCGTGTTCCGGCCCGATGGAAGGATAGTCGAGGCCAGCCGAGACGGAATGAGTTAAAGCGATCTGCCCGCCCTCGTCCTGCAAAACGTAACTGAGCGTCCCCTGAAGCACGCCGGGCCGGCCGCCGCCGGCGCGGTTAAAGCGCGCGGCGTGCTGGCCGAGTTGGTCGCCGCGGCCGCCCGCCTCGACCCCGATCATGCGGACGCCCTCGTCCGCGAGAAACGGGTGGAACAGCCCGATCGAATTCGAGCCGCCGCCGACGCAGGCCACCAGCGCGTCCGGCAAGCAACCCTCCTTCGCCAGCATCTGCGCGCGGGCCTCGCCGCCGATCACGCGCTGAAAGTCGCGCACCATCAACGGGTATGGGTGGGGAC
>JBOGOY010000345.1:0-5152 GCA_050748185.1 Pyrinomonadaceae bacterium | reverse complement strand
CGAAGTGGCGTTGCCGGGAGCGGCAAGCAACGCCCAGAAGCTTGATACCGCAGCCTAGCGAGAGATAAAGGCGACGATCAGCAAGGATGCGCTAAAAAATATTTCCACAACTCTTGACACGACCTCGGCAGCAGCTGAGCGTTCGTTGTCGGGCTCAAGGCGGGGCGGGCGTGCGGAGTGGTTGTGAGAAGCGTCAGGTGTCTGCTATGGCATGCAGATTCGTCACGCCCGCCCTGCTGCACGTCCTTTCCTGAGCCACAGACTTTAGCGAATCGGAACTGAGAAATGAACTGCGTCCACCGATAACGGCATGCACCCGACCGCGAATAGCGCAGCCTTCATCCGCAAGACGCCGTGCCTAATACCTTGAATGCGCGGCGGGTGATGCCGGGCGTTATGCGGCTTCCTCAGATCACGCCTTCCGCTTTCAGCTTGCGAAGTAGACCCTCATCATCCTCAGCAACTTTCGACCCTACAATATACGCACCCACTCATTCGTCTACAGCCGTAGGTGAAGGACGCGGCGAGACTGGCGCGATGACACTCGAACAAGACGAGCGGATCTCCGAAGTGGTCGAGCGGGAACAGTTCCGGCTGCGTAACTTCATTCGCCGGCGCGTCCCCGACCCGCGCGACGCTGAGGACATTCTGCAGGATGTCTTCTCCAAGCTGGTAGAAGCGAACCGCATGTTGATGCCGATTGATCACGTCACCGGCTGGCTGTTTCGCGTGGCGCGCAATCGCATCATCGATCTCTTCCGCCAGAAGAAGCTGGAGAGCTTCAGCGAAATCACCGTCGCGGACGAGGAGGGCGAATTGCGGCGGTTGGAAGACCTACTGCTTTCGCCCGATGCCGGGCCGGATGCACTCTACGCCCGCAACGTGCTTCTCGAGGAACTAGAGCTGGCGGTCGACGAGCTACCTGACGAGCAGCGCAGGGTGTTTGTCGCGCACGAGTTGGAAGGCCGCAGCTTCAAGGAGATCGCCGCCGAGACCGGCGTGAGCGTGAACACGCTGCTCTCGCGCAAACGCTATGCGGTGCTGCATCTGCGTGAGCGGTTGCAAAGCATTTACGACGAATTTACGAAAGCGTGAGGAACTGAACATGAGGCCGAGATTGAGGAGATTGATTTGGATAGCTCCGCTGGCGATCTTGGGGATGCTGGTATTCATCTTCATCGGCGGCGAAATAGTAATGCACCTTTGGAACTGGCTGCTGCCGCCGCTCTTTGGCTGGCCCCAGATCGGCTTCTGGCAAGCGCTCGGACTTCTGACGCTGTGCCGGATCCTCTTTGGCGGGTTTGGATTCCACGGTTCCGGTCGCTCCGACCTCCGCCATCGCATGGAAGAGCGATGCGAGCACATGACCCCGGAGGAGCGCGAACGTTTCCGGCAACGGATGCGCAAACGTTGGGGCTTCGGCCCATCCACTGGCGAGAGCAAAGAGCAATGAAGCCGTGTCGACAGCGCCCGGAACAACGCCGCTATCCCTCGCTCTGGAGGTAAAGAATATGAGTACAGGTACATTGAGCAATCAGCCGGACAGACCGGAAATGACACGCCACATGGTAGAGCCGGTACAACAGACCGCTGCACGAGTCGCGGGATTCACGTTCCTGTTCGCGATTGTGATCGTGGTCATTGCGAACTTTGGCATCAGCTTTCGCCTCAGCGTCCCGGGCAACGCTGTGGATACCGCCCGGAACATTAGGGCGCACGAAACACTGTTTCGTCTCAACATCGCCTGCAATCTGATCTACGTCATGAATGTCTTGGTACTGCTCGCAGGGCTCTATGTAATCCTCAAGCCAGTGAATCGAAACCTCGCCCTAATTGCGACATTCTGCAGGCTGGTCTATGCCTTAATGTGGGGTGTTACGGCGCTCAATATGCTTGGCGCTCTGCGGCTTCTGGCTGACGCCTCTTAGTTGCAGGTCTTCGAGACGGCTCAATTGCAGACCCTAGCGAGGCTGCAAATCTCCATCGACGCCTACTATGTTGGCCTGCCGTTTTGGGGGTTGGCCTCTATGGTTTGCAGCTACCTGTGGTTCAAGTCAAGGTATATCCCGAGAGCATTGGCTGCCTTCAGTGTGATATCGTCTGCATGGTGCGTGTTCTGCGCTTTCGCATTCATTATCTTCCCAGACTTCGACAAGACGGTTAACGCGGACTGGTTCGACATGCCTCTGGTTATCTTTGAGATGGCATTGGGCAGTTGGCTTCTCTTTAAGGGATTAAGGCCATCTGCAATAGCTGCGCCCGCTAAAGTAAGCGGTTAACCACAGGCAATGGAAGAATAGAAAAGCACTTGGGGGCGGAAGCTCTTTCTTAGCAGAGTTGATGGTTGCGAATGGTGGGCATGGTGGGACTGAATCGGCTGCATAACAACGGCATGCACCCGACCGCGAATCAGCGAGAATGTCATCGAGAGCTTGCGTGGTATCGTGGTTGTGTGGCGGCGGGTGATGCCGGGCGTAGGATTGCTTCCTATTCAATCCACCCCTCACCTTGTTTAAGAACAGCAAAAACTGTTGACGCACTTTCTGACATGGATTAGTATACTTTTATGTATACAGATTTTGTATGCAACTTTGTTGACAACTATCGTATCTTAGTGTATACACGACGCACACAAATTTTCTCCCGGTCTGTTGCAACTTCAGGAGGAGCGTTATGGCGCAAGCAAGTATGATTAGGATCAATGAATCCTCGCATCGAACGCTTCGCCAGTTGGCCGAAGCGATGGGGGAGTCTATGCAAGCAGTTCTCAATAAAGCTATTGAGGAGTACCGCCGGAAACAGTTCTTCGAGCAGCTTGACGAATCATTCGCGGTTTTGAAGGCAGATTCCTCAGCTTGGCAAGAGGAACTTAAAGAGCGTTCTCTAACGGCTGGTACTCTCAGCGATGGCTTGGACGCTGATGAAGTCTGGACAGAAGACGGGAGATTAGCCATTGGCGGTTAATCCTTCTCGCGGAGAGGTCTGGACGGCTAACTTCGATCCCACACGCGGGCGTGAGCAAGCCGGCTTACGCCCGTGTTTGGTTATTTCCGATGATAGGTTGAACCGCAGCCGTGCTGAACTCGTGATTGTCATTCCCATCACATCAAAAGCCAAAGGAATTCCTTCACACGTTGAAATCGGTCCCCCAGAAGGAGGGTTAACGATGCGGAGCTTTATTAAATGCGAAGACATCCGCTCGATCTCCACTGACAGATTGGTCAGATTGTTGGGTCCGGTAAATCTCTCGACCCTCTCGCAAGTTGGAGAAAAGCTGCGTCTTTTGCTCAATCTTTAATCCACCTCCGCCGCAATCCAACAACCGCTTGCACACCGACGCTCGAGAGAATGCTCGTTAGCAATCTTCCCTCCGGCCCGAGGCTTGTGCCTTCCGCTCGCGCGGGTGAAGCGGAGCGTTAGATGGCTTCCGCCGCTTAACCTTGATAACTTGGGAGCGTGTGATTCTTAAGTCTGTGAGGTTGCTATGTCCATCCGTTTCAACCGTCGGCAATTCATCGCGGCGGCGACAGCCGCGTCCGTCCCGCTCGCGTGGTCTTCGCCGCTCGCGGCACAGGAAAAACCCGCCCCGAAGCGGCGCATCTTCGCGGGCGGCGGCGGGTTGACCGCCTCCAACAACTTGCTGCTGATGGAGTACCTCTTGGCGCTGACGGGCAAGAAAGACCCGGTCGTATACTTCCTCCCCACGGCCACCGGCGACAGCCCGTCCACCGTGATGGCTTGGTACGAATTGACGAGCGGGCTGCCTTGCCGCCCGAAACACCTGCGCCTATTCGGCAGTTCGCGCCTGATGAGTGAATTCGGGCCTCGGCTGCTGTCGGCGGACGCGATCTTCGTCGGGCCGGGGAGCACGCTGAACATGCTCGCCCTGTGGAGGGCGCAGGGCGTGGACGTGATCCTGAGGAAAGCTTGGGAGCAGGGAGTCATCCTTTCGGGGGAGAGCGCCGGGCTGAACTGCTGGTTCGAGCAGAGCGTGACCGACTCGCGCCCCGAACGGCTGACTGCGATGGACGGACTCGGCTTCCTGAAAGGGAGCGTGTGCCCCCACTACGACAGCGAGCGCCAGCGTAAGCCCAGCTATCACCAGATGCTGCAAGCCGGGGAGGTGAAGGACGGCATCGCCTGCGACGACTGGGTCGGCCTGCTGTTCGAGGGCGAGGCGCTGACGCGCGTGGTCTCCTCGCGCCCCGAAAAGGCCGCCTACCGGGTACGGCTGGTCGGCGGCAAGGTGGTTGAGGAGGTCATGCCGGCAGAGTTCATGGGCAAGAAGCCCTGAACGCCGTCCGAGCATGCGCACGGTGGGGGCGGGATTCGGTTCCCTGACGATGCGCCATCTAACAACCCATCTGAGGGTGACGAGTCAAGAGAACCTATCAGCTCACGCCGGATTGTTCGCCACATAGTTGAGCAGCGATGAACCCTTTCTGCTGGGTGAATACATCATTGGCACATTTGGCGGCTCAACTCTGACACACTCATCCACCATTACTTGCGGTTGATAGCTTTTGCTCTTTGACAACTTATCTTCGCCTCTCGTTCGTCGCAGAAGCTGCTTCGCTCTAGTAGTCTGTCCACCGGGTTTTAATGGGTAGCTCTTTGACAGGGTATAGTCGGGTTAACTTTATCGAATGGAGACTGACCAAACTTGCCCAAGAAAAAGTACCTCGTTGCTCGCTCGCCTGACGAGCGCGAGACTTTGCACCAACTCATCAGGCGGGGTAAACCTTCCACCCGCAAAGTGACCCGCGCCCGCATCCTCCTGCACGCTTGGCAGACGGCCTCACCGATGAGCAGATTGGCGCCGCCCTCAACACTGGCATCGCCACGGTTGAGCGAACCCGGCAGCGCTTTGTGAAAGAAGGATTGGGTTGTCTCAACGAACGCACGCGACCCGGGCAGCGACGGAAACTGTCTAATAGCCGTCGCCTGTACGCCGGCGCCCGATGGGCAGGCTCGCTGGACGTTGCGATTGCTCGCCGACAAGGTGGTGGAGTTGGGTTTCGCCCCCTCGATAGCGCGCGAGACGGTGCGCCAAGTGTTAAAAAAAACGAACTCAAGCCGTGGCTCAAAGAGCAGTGGTGTCTCCCGGAAGTGAGGGCCGAGTTCGTCGCTTGCATGGAAGATGTGCTGGACT
>JBOGOY010000344.1:0-5157 GCA_050748185.1 Pyrinomonadaceae bacterium | reverse complement strand
GAGCACACAGAGAAAGAAAGCCGGGCTTTACTCTCTGTGTGCTCTGTGCCCTCTGTGGCTCATGCTTGTTCCATCGTAAACGATGCTTATTTGGCCGCCGTCTCCCTCTCCATGACGACGACGTGATCGCCGATCGTGATCATCGTCACGGGGGCGAAGCCTGCGGCGATGGCTTCGTCGATCTTCTTATGCAGTTTAGTTTCTTTGCCGGCCGTGATGAGTTTGTATTCGTAGCTCACGCCCGATTTCGGCTCTCGCTCCATCAGCATCACCATCTCGGCGGTGAAAAAGCCCTGCTTGAAAATGATCGTCCGCGGCAGCAGCCGGTAGCCTTGTTTGGCGATTTCGTTCAGTTCCTTCTCCATCGTCTTGTTGCGGGAGGTCGCCAAGACTTTGTAGCTGTAGGGTACGATCTCCGGCCCCTCGACGCGCCTCAGCAGCACCGCCATGTCATACTGCGTGGTCGGTGCGCCGTACATCACGCGAAAGCCTTTGGCCGCCACTTCGTCGAGTTCTTTTTCCATCGTCTGAATTCGTTTCGTGGACAGCACCAGATAACTCTGGTCGTCTTCGATCTTCACTTTGTCTGTCTTGGCCTTGTCCTGCGCCGCAGCCGTCACGGCCAGCGAATACAGAAACATCAACGCCAACATGGTTTTTCTCATTTCAGTCATCTCCTGTGAATTGGGACGGCGTTCGGGTTTGAGGAGCCGCCCCACGCGATTGGTATTCGAGTTACTGCGGACGAAAGGTACGAGTAAAGGCACTGTCAGATTGCCGGCGCGAATGACACGAACAGCTCAGTTGGTTGTTAGGCCTCGGTCACCGGTACACATAATTGTTCTGGCCCTTTCACTCGTTGAACTTCTCTATTACTTTGTCTATGAGAAAGAATAGAAAAGTCACCAATGTAACAATAATGAGGCCGCGCACTATCCCTTCTTCAATTTCGCTCACTTCTCGCCCAAGTTTAGCAGTAGATGAAAGTATCCCCACTACGGCCATAGAAGTGAACATGATGCCGCCCGTCAAGTATTGCCCCCAGTTATGATTTTTGAAGCGGCGTAGCCACGGATGGCGCTTCATTTCTTCGGGACGCCTGAATGTCAGGTATCCGGCGAGCAGCAGTAGACCAATACCGATCAACAACGTCTTCATACTCAGAATCAAGAAAAGATGGGGATCGGCTTCCTTTAGAATCAGAGAGGGAAGGCATTGAATAATTATCATCATAATTATGATTGACTTACCAATTAGAAGCCTAATTACTATTCAACCGATGTGGCCACGCCGATCATACCTAACGCCTCGGGTTTATCAACCAAGAATTTGCCATCACGCCGACTGCCCTCCGTACCAATCGTCGCTTTTCGCCATCCGTCGCGACTCTGTTACAATGCCGCTTCAATCCCCTGTGATCGCCGTTCAATCATTTTCCGGATAAAGAAAATAGGCTTTCTTCTGTGGGCATCCCTTCGGCAGACAAGTTTCGCGACGAGTGCGGCGTGTTCGGCATCTACGGGCACGCGGAGGCGGCGCGCCTCGCCTACCTCGGCCTCTACGCATTGCAACATCGCGGGCAAGAGTCGTGCGGCATCGTCTCTTCGGACGGGCGCGAGTTGCGCTCGGAGCGCGCGATGGGGCTCGTCCCCGACGTGTTCGACGCCGAGCGCCTGAACCGTCTGCCCGGCCAGAGCGCTATCGGTCACGTCCGCTATTCGACGGCGGGCGAAGTCTCGATCCGCGAAGCTCAGCCTTTCTTGGTCAACAGTAAGCACGGACAACTCGCCATCTGCCACAACGGCAACCTGCCTTTCGCCACCGAAGAGCGGAAGCGTTTAGAGCAAGCCGGCGCGATCATCACTTCGACCTCCGACACGGAGATCGTGTTGCACGGCATCGCCCGCTCGCGCGCCGACGACATCTTTGAGGCGATCCCCGAAGTCTTACGCGAAACCGAAGGCGCGTTTTCGATGCTCTTTCTGACGCCCGATGCGCTCATCGCCATCCGCGATGCGCGCGGCTTTCGCCCGCTCGCCGTCGGTCGCCTCGGCGATGCGTCGTGGTGCGTCGCCTCCGAGACTTGCGCCTTCGATCTCATCGGAGCCGAGTACGTCCGCGACGTGGAGCCGGGCGAGATGATCTGGATCGACGCAGAGGGGCTGCACTCAAGTTTCCCGCTGCCCCCACGCGAACATTCAATGTGCGTCTTTGAGCACGTCTATTTCGCGCGGCCCGATTCATTGATCTACGGGCGTTCGGTCAACGAGTCGCGCCACAAGATGGGCAAGCGCTTGGCCGTCGAACAGCCCGCCGACGCCGACATCGTGGTGCCGGTGCCGGATTCAGGAGTTGCCGCCGCCATCGGCTACGCGGCGCAGTCGGGGCTCAACTTCCGTTTCGGACTGGTCCGCAATCACTACGTCCATCGCACTTTCATCGAGCCGAAACAGTCGATCCGATCCTTTGGGGTCCGCATCAAGCTGAACCCGGTGCGCCACCTCATCGCGGGCCGCCGCGTCGTCTTGATTGACGATTCGATTGTGCGGGGCACGACCTCGAAAAAGATCGTCCGCATGGTCCGCGAGGCCGGCGCGCGCGAAGTTCATCTGCGGATCAGTTGCCCGCCGACGTTGAGCCCCTGCTTTTACGGCGTGGACACGCCGAACAAAGCCGACCTCATCGCCGCGCAGATGTCGGTCGCCGAAATCTGTCGCTTCATCGAAGCCGATTCGCTCGGCTATCTCTCGCTCGAAGGAATGCTCGAAGCGACCGGCATCGGCGCGCGCTCGTCTTGCGTCGCCTGCTGGACCGGCCGCTACCCGACCCGCATCACGCGCGAGGCCGAGACGATGTTCGAGCGCGAGCACGAGCCGGTGCCGTCGGATTAAATGATGAATGATGAATGATGAATGATGAATGATGAATGATGAATGATGAATTCAGAGCGGCTGGTTTTTTATCCTCATCACTCATCATTCCGCATTCATCACTTCAGGAGTGCTGAGTGGCGCGAAATAGACGTGGGTGCGGGTGCTTACTAATCCTGCTGGTGTTGGCGGCGGGCGTCCTGCTCTTCGCCTACTTCAAATTCTTCCGCGAAGAGGGGCCAAAACTTCCGCCGCCTTCGGGCGAAGAGTTGCGCGTCCACGTGCTCGACGTGGGGCAGGGGGATTCGATCCTCGTCGTCGCGCCGGGCGGTAAGGTGGCGCTGGTGGACGCCGGCAACCCCGGCACGGGCAAGAAAATCGCGGAGGCGCTGAAACGCCACGGCGTCGATCACATTGATCTCTTCATCACTACGCACGCCCACGCCGACCACATCGGTGCGGCAGATGAAATTATTAACTCGACACCAGTTCGCGCGGTACTCGACAGCAAAGTGCCGAACACGACGAAGAACTACGAAGATTTTCTCTCCGCCGTGGAAAGTAAGATCGAGAACCCGCGGGAGAACTTCATCACGGCCGCGCCCGGTCAGACGTTTGCGATTGGCGAGAGCGGTGCAGTGCTAACGGTCTTGGCCCCGATCCCGCCCCTTTTCACCAAAGAACAGTTGCGCTCGGGCGGCAACGAGCCGAACGCCAACTCGGTCGTCGTGCGGCTCGACTACGGCGACTTTTCGCTGCTGCTGACCGGCGACGCCGAGGCGCAGACCGAGCAGCGTCTGATCAGCAACGGCGCGCGCCTCGACGCCGACGTGCTCAAGGTCGGCCACCACGGCTCGAAGTATGCCACCTCGGAAGAGTTTCTCCGGCGCGGGCAGTTCGACGCTGCCGTCATTTCAAACGGCGCGGACAACCGCTACGGCCACCCGAATCAGGACGTTTTAGACCGCTTGAAAGCCGCCGGCGTCCGCGTCTACCGCACCGACCTGCAAGGCGAGATCACCATCACCACGCGCGGTAAGGGCGAAGACGATTATATAATCACCCCCGCACGCGAAGCCGAGGCCGCCGCACTGCTGACGGGGCGCGAAGCGCAAAGGGACGACTCTTCTCGTTCGGGCTTTATCCAGTACGGCGACTTCGGCCCCGCGCCGAAGAAGAAGGAAAGCACGAACCGGAACGCCAACCGGAACGCCAACCGGAAGGAAGGGGCAGGCGGGAGGTGAAGCCGGTTTCGAGTTTCGGATTCATCGAGTGGCGGCTGCCGTTCGCCGCGCCTCCGGCCGCGAGGACAAGCAGTTTATGGCTGACGCGAAAGGGACCAGAAAGCGCGCCCGGTCGGAAAAAGTTTCGGCCGTGATTGATCGCGTCGAGGACGGCGACATCGCCGTCGTCATGTTGGACGACGAAGCGCAGTCGCAACTCGATCTTCACATCTCGCACCTGCCCGAAGGCACGCGCGACGAGGGCGCGCACCTGCTGCTGACTTTCGAGATCAACCCCGCAGACGAAACTCGCAAGCTCAAAAAGATCGAGCCCGCGCCCGCGCGCCGCGCACAGGCCGAATCGCGCGTCAAAAACCTTCATGAACGGCTCGAAAGGCTGAGCGGCGCGCAGGGCAAGAAGGATTTCAAACTATAGAGCCGTCAGTCATCAGCAGTCAGTAATCAGCCAAACCAAAGCCGACCACTGACCACTGACCACTGACCACTGACCACTGATGACTGAGTCAATCACTTACAGCGACGCCGGCGTCTCGATTGACGCGGCGAACCGGGCGGTCGGGCGAATTAGGGAGTTGGCGCGCGCCACTTTCAACGCGCGGACGCTCTCGGAGATCGGCAGCTTCGGCGGGATGTTCGACGGCTCGTTCCCCGCAATGAGTCGGCCCGTGCTGGTCGCCTCGGCCGACGGCGTAGGGACCAAGCTCAAGGTCGCGTTCGACACAGGGGTTCACCACACCGTCGGGCGCGACCTCGTCAACCACTGTGTCAACGACATCCTCGTACAGGGTGCGCGCCCGCTCTTCTTCCTCGATTACGTGGCGACCGGCGCGCTCTCGCCCGACGTGATCGCCTCGGTCGTCGAGGGTATGGCCGCCGGCTGCCGCGAAAATAATTGCGTGCTCTTGGGCGGCGAGACGGCCGAGATGCCCGGCTTCTACGCGGCGGGCGAGTACGACGTGGCCGGCTTCATCGTCGGCGTCGTGGATCGGGACAAGGTCATCGACGGCGGCCGTATCGTGCCGGGGGACCAGTTGCTCGCCCTC
>JBOGOY010000343.1:0-5163 GCA_050748185.1 Pyrinomonadaceae bacterium | reverse complement strand
GCTCTGGAGCGCCGGCTGTTGCGCGGGATGTTGATCTCGGTCGTGCTGGCGGTGATGGTCAGCGCCGCTCTTGCGCCGTGGCGCGTGACCACCGGACTGCTGCTCGGCGGCGTTCTTTCGCTCTTCAATCATCACTGGCTGCGGACGGCGATCGGAGCCGCTTTCGGACAAGCGGCAACCTCTCCCGGCCAGCGCCCACGACTCGGAGCGGCGCGCTACGTGCTTCGATACTTCATCGTTGCGCTGGCCGTTTGGTCGGCTTACACGCTCGACCTCGTCTCGTTGCCCGCGACGATCGCCGGTTTATGCGCCTTCGTACCGGCTCTGATGATCGAGGCTCTCATGCAGTTTTATTTCGCCATCATTTACCGAGAGGACTAGAGGATGTTCTGGCTACTACAACACGGCGCAGAGGCCGAGACGGCCGCCGAGTCCGGTGCCCACGCGACCGAAGCGGCCGCGCACCACACGCCGCCCCTTGTCGAATTCGTCAACCACTACATCGGCGAGCCGGTTCACCATTTCCAACTAAAATACACCAAGCCGCTGTGGGACAAGTTTTTCGCCAACTTCGGCACGACCGCCGAGTCTGTGTTCGGCGAGTACACGGCCGAGAACGCGGTGCCGTGGTACACGGTGATGTTCATCCTCGCGTGCATCATCAGCGTCACGCTGATCTGGATTCTCAAGGGTCGGCTGTCGGAGGACGAGCCGGGCGGCGGGCAGCAGACGCTCGAAGTCGCCGTCTTGCAAATCCGTTCGATGCTGGCCGACGTGGTGGGCGAGCACGGGCTGAAATATTTCCCGGTGGTGATGACCTTCGCGGTGTTGATCCTCGTCTCGAACCTGATGGGGCTGCTGCCCGGTCTGATGTCGCCGACGGCGGCGACGAGCGTCACCTTCGCCCTCGGCATCTCGTCGTTCGTCTATTACAACTACATCGGCGTCAAAGAGAACGGCCTGTTCGGCCATTTGAAGCACTTCGCCGGGCCGATCTGGTGGATCGCGCCGCTGCTGTTCCTGATCGAAATCATTGGCAACCTCGTGCGCCCGATGTCGCTCGGCATCCGTCTCTTCGGCAACCTGTACGCCGATGAGCAGGTGGCCGCGACCATCGCCGGCCTCGCACCGCCCTACACGCAGTTCTTCGTGCCGGTAGTGCTGATGCCGCTCGGGCTGTTCGTCGCCTTCATTCAAACATTCGTCTTCACGCTGCTCTCGATGGTGTACTTGAGCGAGGTCTCGCACCCGCCGCACGAGGAGCACGCCGGCCACGGGCACGATCACACGCACGAGGCGAACGTGGTTGTGCCGGCATAGTAAAAGAGGCCAGAGGTCAGAGGTCAGAGATCAGGCATTTTTGATTTTCTTCCGCTGATCTTGATTCCTTATTTCTGGCCTCAACAAAAGCGCGCTTTGAGCGGCGCGGGCGATTGAGCCCGCGCGCGTTGGGGCGCAGGGAACCAAGCGCCGAGCATTGTCGCGGCAAGGGCCGCGCGCGTGAGGCTCAGGGCAGGACCGACGTGTTCATCGCTTTCGTGATCTGAAAGCGCCCGTAAAGTCACGTCTCGCTGGCGCGCCGTTGTAAGAGGGGCGGCGAATACCGGAGGCTGACGACATCATCCATAAGCGTCTCTTGCCGCCTGCCAGACCGCGCGCCGAGTCGTCAAGAGCTTCGGCTGACGGAAGAAAGAATTTTCTTCAAGGGAGAATTTTGAGATGAACAAAATGAGAATGTTGTTCTTCGCAGTCGTCGGCGTGCTGGCGAGCGCGATGACCACCTTCGCGCAAGTTGGCGAGACGGCGGTCGTCGCCGGTGACAACGTGAACACGGTGACCAAGTACCGATACATCGCGGCGGCGTTCGGCTTCGCCATCGCGGCGGCGGCAGGGGCCATCGGCCAGTCGCGCATCGCTTCGGCGGCGGTCGAGGGCGCGGCCCGCAACCCCGGCGCGGCCGGACGCATCCAGACGATGATGATTCTCGGCCTCGCGCTCATCGAATCGTTGGTGCTGTTCGCGCTGCTCATCGTGTTCGTGAAGGTTGTCTAAGACTCTTCGCGGATGCTTGACACTGGCGGGCGCGGGGCTTAAAACCCCGCGCCCGTTATTGTTTTGGGGCCGGGAAAACTCCTTGCAGGCGTTACGCCTTCGTTGTAAGCTAAACCCCTCCACTTGCCCCCGTAACAGAATCTGGCGTCTGAAATATTCGCCGTCTCTCCCACACTTTCGGCAGAGAGGAAATGTTTATGAAAAAGCTATTGCTGGCGGTTTTGATGGTCTTCGTCTGTGCGGCGTCGGGGTTGGCGGATACAATTTACCTGCGCGACGGGCGGGCGGTGCGGGGCACCGTGCTCGGCTTTATCAACGGTCGCTTCGCGGTGCGCGTGATCTCGACCACGGGGACCAGTACGACTGCGAGCGGAACGACATCGACTGACGCCCGGCCGTCGCCCGAAGAGGGAGAGGTCCGCTTCTTCCGCCCGGCGGAGATCGATCGGATTGAGATTGACGGCCGCTCGCTCGACGAGGCGCGCTTCGAGACCAAGACGCTTGACGTGGCGCTCGCGGCTAACTGGATCGACAGCGGCATCGAGTTGCGGCGCGGCGAGCGCGTGCAGGTTAAGGCCACGGGGACCATCGTCGCCGGGCGCGCGCGCATCACGCCGGGCGGCCTGCGTTCGACCGACCCGACCGCGCCCTTGCCGCGCGCCGCCGAAGGCGTCCTCATCGGCGCGATCGGCAACGACGCCGAAGCCCGGATCGTCGAGATCGGCCTCGGGCGCGAATTCATGGCCGACCGCGACGGCCGCCTGTACCTGACGGCCAACCGCGGCAACTTCACGGATGCCCGCGGCGCTTTCAGCGTACAAGTCCGCGCCGAACGCGATCTCAATTTCCGCCGCCGCGACACGGCCGCCAACCGCCAGCGCAATGAGAACGACGAAGACGTGTCGGCGGACGAGGACGAGCGTTCGACGCGACCCGCGCCGCCGCGCTCGCGCCGGCCGGGCGGGCGGCGGACGGACGATCCTTTCGAGTTGCCGGAGCAGGACAGGGACCAGCCGGATCGTGATCGACAGCCGCAACAACGCCAGCCGCGCGAGACGACCGTCACCGTGCCCGCCAACGCGCAGAACGGTGTGGACACGGGCCTCGATTTGCGCGCGGGGGAGCAGGTGACGCTCGACGCGAGCGGGACCATCGTCGCCGGGCAGAGGGCTGGCTCGGTCACGCCAGAAGGCGGCCGTGCGGGCTTGGGCCTCAACTACCCGTTCCCTAGTCGCGGCCCCGGCGCGCTGCTCGGTTACGTCCGCCCCGCTGGCGGCGGCGGCCAAGCGCAACTCTTCTTTGTCGGGAGCCAATTGCTGTTTGAAGCGCCGGTGGACGGTCGCCTTTTTCTCGTCGTCAACGACGATCGTTACAGCGACAACAGCGGAAATTTCACGGTCAAAGTCAAATACTGACAAGTGAGGAGCGAGGCCGGTCGCGCGCGCGGTGGTGTCTGTTCAGTGACGCTCCATCATTCCGCGTCGGTCACTCCTTCTCTGTCTCGGCGACGATGAAGTCTGTAGTCAATTTCTGTGAGCGCAACTGGCTGCCGTGGGCGGCGGCCGCTTCGTGGGTGGGGAACAGGCCGGAGTGGACCCTGTACCACGTCTTCCCCCTCGGCGCGGGCTTCGGATCGATCCGCGCCTCGAAGCCGGCGGTGGCAAGTTGCTGGACCAATACTTCCGCCTCTTGCGGCAGGTTGAACGAGCCGAGTTGAACCGTGAAGCCCGTCTGCGCGACTGCGTCGGCCTCGGGTTGGGACTGATGAAAAGTGGCGGCAGAACTTGCGGGTGCGGGCGTCTGTTGCCCGTCGCCCGACAGGGACGCGCGGTTAGAACTTTCTGCCGGGTCAAACGCGCCGACGCGAGACGTGCCCGAAGTCGGTTGGGGCACGGAGTTTTGGATCGCGGCGGCCTCTCGCGAGTTGAGGTTTGCGGCCTGATTCTGCGGGGCGCGAGGGCGCGACTGATTGATCGCCGCGATCTCGCCCTCGCTGCCGTCAGGGCGGAGTAGCCAGTTGCAGAAGACGACGAACCCGATCAGCGTGACGCCGCAAAACAACAGCGTCAGCGGCGAGACGCGCATCAGTCGCGCGCCTTTAGCGTACTTATCTGCGGCTGGTTCCGTGAACACCTTCGACTGTGAAACCGGTGGCGGCTGGAGCACAGGCTGCGGGGCAGGCGTCGTTGGCTGTGTGTTAGCTGAGACGGCGGGAATGTCGGTCGGGGCGGGTGGTGGTGGTGGCGGCGTCGGCGTCGGCCGATCCGCCGGGGACGGCGGCGGCCCCGCCCGTAGCGCGCCAGTCACGTCGCCGTCCCCGGCAATGCGTTCGCGCAGCGAGGCCGGGCGGTTCGACAGTCTGTTCCCATCGGACGCGCCTCTTTGAACATCCTCATCAATCCGCACTCCTTCGCCGTTGAGCCAAGCGACGCCGAAGGGGGTCGCGCAGCGAGCGCAGGTGACGTGCGTCCGGAATGATTCGGACACCCCTGTGATCTCACCTCTGAGCTGGCAGTTTGGGCAGACAATGATCATGATTTAGTTGTGGGCTGTCTCTCCGGGGCCGAGCGCCGTTGCGTCCGATGTGTTCGGGGGCGGGACGCCGAGCGAAGGGGAATTTACGCAAAAGTGAAGGGTGACAAGTGAGAAGTAACAAGCAGGAAAAGTGACTGGTAACAGGGGACAGGTGACAAGCCAACACGGTTTGCCTCCGGTCACTTGTCACCTGTCACTGTGCACCCTCTTATCTCCGGTCACTTGTCACTGTTCACCTATCACTTTTGAGAATTTATGCGTTGCCGAACTCGGAGAGCAAAGTTAAGCTACAAGGGCGGCACAGTCGAGCGGTCGGCGGTAGGGACGCGGGCCGCAGATGCGCCAGAATGACGCGCCAAAAAATAGTAGTGCAGCCGCGTCCGCGAAGGCAAGCGAGTTACCTACCCGACAAATGAGATACCTGTTTTCATGCGGTGTACACTGCTGCCGGAGGGTGTAAATTCTTTTGTGTAAATGACCGCCGCCTTCGCTCCGCTCGGCTGCCGCAGCGAGAAGGGCAACATGAAGCCGGTCAAAGTTTTAGCCTTTCGACAAAGGCGCGCAGGATGGTCGGCC
>JBOGOY010000342.1:0-5164 GCA_050748185.1 Pyrinomonadaceae bacterium | reverse complement strand
ACTTGAAGGAGCGTCTGAAGGAGTTCGCGTTGAGAGTGATTAAACTGTACAGCGCGTTGCCAAAGACGGCTGAGGCGCAGGTGCTGGGAAAGCAGTTGTTACGTTCTGGCACTTCGGTTGGCGCTCACTATTACGAGGCGTAGCACGCCAAGTCGCACGCGGATTTTGTGAGCAAGATCGAAGGGGCCACGCAAGAGTGCGAGGAAACGCGCTACTGGCTGGAACTGCTCGAAGGCTCCGGCATCATTCCCGCGAAACGCCTCGCCCCGTTGCACGAAGAAGCGCGACAACTCGTCGCCATCCTCGGCACCATTGCCCGCAAGACCAAAGAGACTTCTCAGCGGCTTTGAAAGCTTTCGCCTTTCGCCCAGCTACTTTCTACTTTGCTTCGGAGAGGTGCAAGAGTGGTTGAATTGGCAGCACTGGAAATGCTGTGTACGGGAAACCGTACCGTGGGTTCGAATCCCACCCTCTCCGCCAGACGAAATGATGAATGCGGAATGATGAGTGATGAATAAAAGACCGGCACGGCGGTAATAATTCATCGTTCATCATTCCGCACTCATCGTTTATGCTCACGCCTTTCCTCCGCCCCAACCTCGATTTGTTGTTCGTCGGGTTCAACCCACACCCTTACAGTTGGGAGCGCGGCCGGTATTACGCGCACGGGAGTCTGTGGCGCATCCTGCGTAAGTCGGGCCTCGCGCCCGACATCCAAGACGACTCGCAACTCTTCGACTACAACTTCGGCATCACGGACCTCGTCCACGACCGCCCGACGCGCGAGGCCAAAGAAATCAGCGACGCGGAATACACGCAGGCCGCCGCGCGCTTCCGTCGCCAACTCAAACGGCTGAAGCCGCGCATCATCTGCTTCACGGGCAAGGACGTGTTCCGGCACTTCGCGGGGCTGAAGCGCGTCGCGCCGGTCGAGTACGGGCTGGCGGGCCGCTACGGCGAATCGCTCGTGTTCGTCGCGCCTTTCCCGTCACACAAGTGGATGACGGACGAGGAGAAGGCGCGGCATTACGCCGAGATGCGCGGACTGTTGGCCGGGCGGTTGCCAAAGCGGGTTGCGTCGGTTAAAGTTGGAAACCGTGACGGGAGTAGTCGTTGAGGCCGGCTGGGCCGCCTGATCTTTCGCACAATTTATCAGACTTCGGGCTCCGCACAACGCCCGCCGCGCAAACCCCGCCAGGCCGGGAACGGAGCAACGGTAGCGCCGGCAGCGTGTGTTGCGGGTCGGTCCGGAGTCTGGCCACATCCGAAAAGAGTTGCCGCAAGCAGCGACCCCTGAAAGGTTGCCGAAGCCGCCGCAGTTGGAGCACAATCCAGCGTCGCCGCCGCTTCCGTCACCGGGTCGCCCGCGGCAACTCTTTTTTCTTTTCCCCACAATGAAGATTCGAGTTAAAAGACTGGACCACCTGCAAATCTGCATTCCGCCCGGCGGCGATGCACAGGCGCGCGAGTTCTACGGCCGACTCCTCGGCCTTGAAGAAATCGCGAAGCCCGAACTGTTGAGGAAGAGCGGCGGCATGTGGTTTCAGATTGCGGACATTCAGTTACACGTCGGCATTGAGGACGGGCAGAGCCGGTCGAAGCGTCACCCGGCGTTCGAGGTCGAAGACATTGAAGCCGTCCGCGCTTATCTTGAAGCCAACGGCGTCAGGACGCGCGACGAAATTCAACTCACGGGCGTCAAACGCTTCTCGCTCTTCGACCCGTTCGACAACCGCATTGAGTTGTTGGAAAAGACTCCGAACTGAAAACTGAAGACTGAAAACTGAAGACTGAAAACTGTCCGTGCTGATAGCTAACGGCTGAAAGCTTCTCATGTCCTACCAAGTCATCGCACGCAAGTGGCGCCCGCAAGCCTTCGAGGAAGTAACGGGACAAGAGCCGATCACGCGCACGTTGCGCGGGGCGATTGAGAATGATCGCCTGCACCATGCCTACCTATTCTCGGGCGCGCGCGGCGTGGGAAAGACGACGACTGCGCGTTTGCTGGCTAAAGCCCTCAACTGTCACAAGGCCGACTGCCCGACGCCGCGGCCGTGCAAGACGACCGATGCGGACCAATGCGCCTCGTGCCGCGAAATCGCCGAGGGACGCTCGATTGACGTGCTCGAAATCGACGCGGCCTCAAACACCCAAGTTGAAAACGTCCGCGAAGTAATTATCAACACCATTGGCATCGCCCCAGCCCGTGACCGCTTTAAGGTCTTTATCATTGACGAAGTTCACATGTTGTCAGGGCATTCGTTCAACGCGCTTCTGAAAACAATCGAAGAGCCGCCGCCGCGTGTCATCTTCATCATGGCGACGACCGAGGCGCACAAAGTTCCCGACACCATCCTCTCGCGCTGCCAGCAGTTCGAGTTCCGCACCATTGCGACGCAGAAGATCGTCGAGCGCCTGAAGCTGATCGCCGACGCCGAGGGCGTCCGGGTGGCCGACGCGGCGCTGCGCGAGATCGCACGCGCCGGCGAAGGCTCGATGCGCGACGCGCAGTCGGCCTTCGATCAGGTGATCAGCTTCAGCGAGGGGGAGATCGAGATCGCGGACGTGGAGGCCGCGCTCGGCATCGCCGGCGCGGAGTTGCGCGCGCGTGTGATGCGCGCCGTCGCCGAAGCCTCGCCGAAGGAAACTCTCGCCGTTGTAGACGATCTCGTAATGCGCGGCCACGACTTGCGAAACTTCTGCCGCGACATGCTGGCGCACGTGCGCGATCTGCTGGTGCTGAAGGCGGCGGGCGACTCGGCCGAGTTGGTTGACGCGAGCGAGGCGGAGCGCAAAGAGCTTGTGGGCGCGGCGAAAGAGTTTTCCGAATCTGACCTCGTGCGCTTCTTTCACAGCCTGACCGACACCGAGCGCGAACTGCGCGAGGGGGCGCACCCGCGCTACCAGTTGGAGATCGGGCTGGTCAAGCTAATCGAGATGCGCCGGCTGGCCCCCGTCGCGCAAATTCTCGAACGTCTGGGCGCGCTCGAAGAGACGTTGAGGACGGGCCACGTCCCGGCGGCGACAGCGCCTTCGGGTGGCAGTGCCCCGCCGTCTTCGCCGCAACGCGGCAGCGGCCCGGCGACCATGAGTGGCCCGGCCAATCGTTCTTTCGCCGGCCAGACTGACGCGCCGGCCGTTCCCATCAGCACGCCCCCGACGACTCCTCCGGCGAACAGTAGTAAGCCCGCGCCTCCCGCTGCTAACGCTCCTCAGCCGATTCCAGCCCCGAGCGTGCCGTCACCGGCCGTGCCCGCGGATGGCGACGCATCGCCGCTGCTCATTGCCGACATGAAGCCGGACGTTGTGCCTTTCGCCGACGCCTTCTCTGGTTCAAACGCAAACCCTTCGGCTTACGCCGACGCGCCTTTCTGGGATGCGCCGCGGCCGTCCGGCCCGCCGCCAACCCCACCGCTTCGCCTCGTGCCGACGCCCGAGACGAACGAAGGGCCGCCGCTTCCGGCCGCCGGGGCACAGTCTTCAGCATCCGCGCCCTCCGCGTTCGGCGAGCCTCCTGCATGGGACCAAACATCTGCTCCGGTTGACTCGCTCCGCGAACAACTCAAGCGTGCGCTCGAAGAAAAACGTAAGCCGCTGCTCGCTATCGCGCTCGACGACGCGCGGCGCGTCCGAATAGACGGCGACGAGTTGTCGGTCGAGTTCGCGCCGGACAAGAAGCACCTGCGCGATAGTCTGGCCAAGCCTGACAACACGAAGCTGCTGCGCGACGTGTGCCGCGAACTGCTCGCCCGTGACGTGGGCGTGCGCGTCGTGGTCAACGATGGAAAATCGACCGGCAGGGAAAACGGCGGCGATGGCGGCCCCGCCCCGCCGCCGACGCGCGACGATGAAGAGCGGCTCGAACGCCAGCGCCTGCGCGTGCAGGCCGAGCAGAACCCGTTGGTCCAGCAACTCATCCGCACCTTCCGCGCCGAGATCGTTGACGTGCGCCGCGTCGAGGGCGATTTACCGATTGGCAAGTAGTGAGCTATAAGCAGCAAGCTGAGGGGCACTATTTCGATTCTCCCGCGCCTGATCGTCTGTCAGAACGCGCGCGGAAAGCTTAGAATGGGCTGCATCATCTCGAAATCTTCCAGAAGGTGGGATCATGGCGCAGGAGATTGAAGTCAAAACGGATGAACGTGCCGCCGGGGCCGGCTCAACCCCGCCGAAGATAACCTACGAAGAATTTCTCCGGCAGGCTGATGAGGACGTGTCTGCCGAGTGGGTTGACGGAGAGGTGCATTACATAAGCCCTGCTTCGACTAAGCATCAGGACTTGAGCGATTTTTTAGTGGCCATTCTGCGGTTCTTCGTCGAAGCGCGCGACGCCGGGGTCGTCCTTTCCGCGCCGTTTCAGATGAAGACCGGGCCGGAGTTGCCGGGGCGCGAGCCGGACCTGCTCTTTGTCGCGCGTGAGCATCTAAACCGGTTGAAGCAGACGCGCCTTGAGGGGCCGGCCGATCTGGCCGTCGAGATCATCAGCCCCGAAAGCCGCGCGCGAGATCGCGGCGCGAAGTTTTACGAGTACGAGCAGGGCGGCGTGCGCGAGTATTGGATGCTGGACCATTTGCGGAAACAGGCGGAGTTTTACCAACTGAACGCCGAGGGCATTTATCAAGTGGTCGCGCCGGTGGACGGCGTCTATCACAGCTGCGTGCTCGAAGGGTTAGCGTTGCGCGTCGAGTGGCTCTGGCAAGAGCCGTTGCCGACGCTGTTAAGCGTGCTCAAAGAATGGAAGTTGGTCTAATCGATCCGAGCGTTTGTTCCCCGGTAAGTCGGTGTGCCGCCGCGTGGTTGTCGCGAAGTGATTCATCTGAAGTTCGGTCATTCCTCTTGAAGTTTCCCGCGAACAAACCCGCACGGCCCGGCGTATAGCCTCGCACGGAGGTACTTGAAGGCGATGCGCGAACCAGTGTTAGCAGGCATTCTCAGCTTAATTATTCCCGGCGTCGGGCAACTTTATAACGGCCAAGTCTTGGCGGGCGTGTTGTGGCTAGTGGCGCTCGTGACGATCATCCCGGGCTTCTGGATCGGGACGGGCGGTCTACTCGGCCTGCTCTCCCACGTCATCGCGGGCTATACCGCTTACAATTACGCGAAGGCGCATCCCGTGCGAAGTTAGCTTTCAGCACGGGCAGCTTCCTGTCGAGTTGATCAAGTA
>JBOGOY010000341.1:0-5179 GCA_050748185.1 Pyrinomonadaceae bacterium | reverse complement strand
CGTTGAAGCTAAGGTTGAGGGCGTAATCAACGACCAGTTCGATCATCGCGCGCTCTTCGTCCGTCAGCCCGAGGAAGCGGATGCCGAAGCCGACCCCCTCCGTGTAATGCGCGACCCCGCCCCGGAAGTCGAGCCAGCGCTCGGTCGGCAGCAGCACGCGGCCGTCGACGACCTCGTTGCGCGCCAAGCGGGCGTAGGACAGAATGAAGCAGCCTTGCGCGCTCAAGTTACCCAGCACGCCGTAGAACGGCCCGGCCGCGCTCGCGCCGTGGACCTGCATGATCAACTGGCCGACGGAAACACGCCGGCCGCCTCTGTGCTTAATGGTCATAACTCAGAAGTGACGAGTGACGGGTGACAGGTGACAAGCAAGAACGGTCTTCCTCCTGTCACTTGTCACTCGATCACTGTTCACTCTCTTCTCCTGTCACTTGTCACTCTCGGGTGGTCTGACTCACCACTTTCTTCTGCCAAAACTTGGCGAGCGCAGACGGAGTAGCGCGATCCACCCGGCCCCAACTCGCTGCGGACGAGGCAGACCTCCGTGACGACGAAGGCAACCGGCGTCAGGCCGAGCACCCGGTGCGCGTCGGCGGCGCGCCTCGCCTCGGCGTCGGGCACGCGCACACGCCCGAGCGTGAGGTGCGGGCGAAAGGGGCGGGCCTCGCGTGCGAAGCCCGCGGCTTCGCACTCCCTTTCAAATCTTTGGCGCAACTCGGCCAGCCCGCCCGACACGTCTTCCACTCCGAGCCACAGCACGCGCGGCGCCGCTGGCCCGCCCAATGGGAACGTGCCCGCCCCTTGCAACTTCAGAGCGAAAGGCCCGACGCCGGCCGCGGAGCGCGTCAGCGCGTCTTCGATGTCGCTGAGCCGCGTCGTGTCCACGTCGCCGAAAAACTTCAGCGTGAGGTGCATTTTCTCCGGCCGCTCCCACCCGATGCGCGCCCGCGGGGCCGACTCGCCGACGCGGCGCGCGTGTTCGACGGCGCCCCGCCGCGCCTCCTCTGAAATCTCCACCGCGCAGAAAATGCGCCAACTCGCCGGCAGGGAAGTGCTCACACCCACTTGTATGTAATGAAGCGCGCCGCAAGTCAAGTGTCGCCCGCACTGCGGTTACCGTCCCGGCTTTGCCCCACACCCCGCGTCGGCTGTACAGTATCCGCCCGGCGGGAGAAACTTACGCGGCCTCTCGCGCGTAACTACCGCCCGGTCGCCAGTGCAAATCTCCTCTCAAGTTTTTCAAGCGCAAACGCGGAAAGTCCGATCACGGTTGATCACAACCCCTGACCCTAAAGAGGTAAAATTATGTTGCGTCGAATGTTCGCCCTCATGCTGTGTGCCCTGCTGTTGAGTCTGCCCGCCCGGACACTACAGGCGCAGGATGCCCCCGCGGAGAAAAAGCCCGAGCCACAGGAGGCGGAGCGGAAGCCGGAAGCCGAAAAGAAAACAGACAAGTGGGACGTGGAGGCCGAACACGGCCCCACCACGTTAGTCGAGTTCGACACGGACGAAGGCACTTGGATGAGTTGCGACGTGTCGCCGGACGGTCAGCGGATCGCCTTCGATCTCTTGGGCGACATTTACCAGATGCCGATCGGGGGCGGGCGCGCGGAACTGTTATCCGGCGGACCCGCGTGGGACGCGCAGCCGCGCTACAGCCCCGACGGCAAGTGGCTCGCTTTCACCTCCGACCGCGACGGCGGCGACAACGTGTGGGTGATGGACGCGACCGACGGCCGGAACCGTCGCCAGATCACGAAAGAGACGTTGCGCCTCGTCAACAGCCCCGACTGGACGCCCGACGGGCGCTACATCGTCGCGCGCAAGCATTGGGTGGACCAGCGCAGTCTGGGCGCGGGCGAAATCTGGATGTATAACGTCTCGGGCGCGGGCACCGGGTTGCAACTCACCGAAAAATCGAGCTGGACCGCGAACGTCGGCGAGCCGGCGGTCGATCCGCGGCAGCGCTTCGTCTATTTCGTCAATAGCGGCAACTTCGACTACAACAAGAACGTCTACGAGAGCATTTACTGGATCGAGCGCTACGACACGGAGAAGGGCCGCCGCTCAACTTTTATCCGCGGCGCGGGCGGCGCGATCCGCCCCGCCGTCTCGCCCGACGGCAAGCTATTGTCTTTCCTGCGGCGCGATCGGCTGAAGACGGTGCTTTACCTGCGCGAGATCGAGAGTGGGCGCGAGTGGCCGGTATTTGACAACCTGACGCGCGACCAGCAGGAAACGTGGTCGGTCTTTGGCGCCTACCCCGGCTACAGTTGGACCCCGGACGGGCGCAGCATTGTGTTAAGCGCGCACGGCAAGTTCATACGCATCGACGTGGGCAGCAAGACGGCGACGCCGATCCCTTTCACCGCGCACGTCGCGCAGAAAGTAACGCAGGCCGTCCGCTTCGCGCAGAAGGTCGCGCCTGAACGCGACACCACCAAGCTGCTGCGCTGGGCCGCCCGCCACGGCGAGCGCGTCATTTACAGCGCGCTCGGCAAACTCTACGTCAAGGAAGACGCCGCCGCGGCGCCGCGACCGCTGCTCAACACCAACTACCTCGAATACGCGCCCGCCTACAGTCCTGACGGGAAACGCCTTGCCTACGTCACTTGGTCCGACGCCGAGAAGGGCGCGGTCTGGGTGGCGAACTCGGACGGCACGAATGCCGCGAAGATCACGAAGATTGCCGATCAGTACGCCAACCCGGTCTTCTCGCCCGATGGGACCAAAGTCGCCTACCTCAAGGGGCGCGGCAGCATCTATCACGAGGAAGACTTGGCGAGCGAGTCGCAGTTCGAGATTCACTACTGGGACGGGCGCGAGAGCCGCTACGTGTTAGACGTGCAGAGCCGCGGCCCGAACGCACGGATGCCGCGCCTGACCTTCGATCCCAAAGGCGAGCGTGTCTTCTTCGTCGAGTCGCCGCCGGTGCCGACGCCGCCCACGCAGCCGGCCAATATCCTCACCTACCTGAGCAGCGTGAAACTGTCCGGCGACGACTACAAGCGTCACGTCGAGTCGCGCTTCGGTTCTGAGATCGTGCCCTCGCCGGATCACGAATGGGTCTTCTTCAAAGAGTTGCACAAGCTCTACCTCGCGCCGTTCCCGCAGACCGGGAAGCTGCTGAAACTGAACGCCACGGAGACCGGCCTGCCCGTCAAGACCGTCTCCGCCAAGTCGGGCGACTGGCTCACGTGGTCCCCCGACGGCAGGATCTTGCAGTGGACCAATGGCGAGAACTTTTACGAGCAGCCGGCCGAGCAGGTCGTGCGCCAACTCAACAAGGACGAGAAGCCGGCGGAGGCTAAGCAGACGCGCATCGGCTTCGAGTTCGACACGGCGCGGCCGAAAGGCTTGGTCGCGTTAACCAACGCCCGCATCATCACGATGAAAGGCGACGAAGTGATCGGGCGCGGCACGATCCTCGTCGCAGACAACCGCATCAAGGCAGTCGGCGCGAGAATCGACATCCCGGCCGGCGCGCGCCGGATCGATATGGCGGGCAAGACGATCATGCCCGGTATCATCGACGTGCACGCGCACATGGGTTACAACACGCTCGACATCAGCCCCGAGCAGCAGTGGCCCTACCTCGCCAACCTCGCCTACGGCGTCACCACGACGCACGACCCTTCGGCCTCGACGCAACTCGTCTTCGCGCAGTCAGAGATGGTCAAGGCGGGCCGGATGGTTGGTCCCCGCGTCTTCTCGACCGGCTACATCCTCTACGGCGCGGAGAGTTCCGAGAAGGCTCCGGTCGCGAGTCTCGAAGACGCGCGCGGCCATCTCGCGCGGATGAAGGCGGTCGGCGCTTTCTCGGTCAAGAGCTACAACCAGCCGCGCCGCAACCAGCGGCAGCAGATCATCGCCGCCGCGCGCGAGTTGCGGATGATGGTCGTGCCAGAGGGCGGTTCGACCTACTTCTACAACATGTCGCATATTCTCGACGGCCACACCGGCATCGAGCACGCCGTCCCCGTCGCGCCGCTCTATAAGGACGCCATCACCCTCTTCGCGAAGAGCCAGACCGGCTACACGCCGACGCTCGTCGTCGGCTACGGCGGTGTCTGGGGCGAGAACTACTGGTACCAGAAGACGAACGTCTGGGAGAACGAAAAACTCCTGAAGTTCACGCCGCGCGGCGTCGTCGATTCGCGCGCCCGCCGCCGGATGATGGTCCCCGACGACGACTTCTTCCACTTCGAGTTGGCGAAGTCGGTCAAGGACGTGGTGCGCGCCGGCGGCCGCGCCCAACTCGGCGCGCACGGCCAACTGCAAGGACTCGCCGCGCACTGGGAACTGTGGATGTTCGGGCAGGGGGGCTTGACGCCGCTCGAATCAATTCGGGCCGCGACGCTCGACGGCGCGCGCTATCTCGGGCTCGACGGCGACCTCGGCTCGATCGAGCCGGGCAAGCTCGCGGACTTCGCGATCCTCGATCGCAACCCGCTCCAGAATCTGCAAAACTCCGACTCGGTCAGCTTCGTGATGATCAACGGCGTGCTCTACGACACGGGGAACATGGACGAGGTCTATCCGGAGAAGCGTGTGCGGCCGAGTTTTTTCTGGGAGAGAGCGCAAGGACCAGCCCCGGAGGGGCGGTAGGTTATTAGCCCACGGCGTGAGCCGTGGAAGCAAGCGCAGGTTATATTTCGTAGCCCCGGAGGGGCGAAAGATTCGCCGCGTCGTATTCTTTCGCCCCTCCGGGGCTACGGTCTGTTTGCCGGCCGATCCTCACGCCGTGGGCTACTGATATTTCGCCCCTCCGGGGCTGTCGATTACCGGCTCCTGACTTTTCAGTTGGTGCAGGGCTGCTTTTGTCGCGCCGACACGATTGCGTCTATAATCGACAACTTTACTGAGCCTGATTTTTCCGACAAGGGACTGATACAAACCTCATGGCATTCTGGAGACGCAAGAAGGAAGACCGCTTCATCACGCTCGGCCTCGGCGGGCCGGCGACCGCGCCGTCGCAACCGGAGGAGAAAACGCCGGAGCAACCGCCACCGCCGGCCACCGTACAACTTGAGCCGCCCGCGAGCCCGCAGCCGGCAGAGGTCGTGACGCCCACGCCGGCATCGCCGACGTTGGAACCGGCCGTCGCCGGCAGCGCGCCCACTCCGCAGCCGAGCACCGCGCCGCCGCCGCGGGTTGACCCCGCGCCGGTCAGTCAGCC
>JBOGOY010000340.1:0-5197 GCA_050748185.1 Pyrinomonadaceae bacterium | reverse complement strand
CGTTAACTCAGTCGAGAAGTACGTGCAGGAGTCGCCCGAGCGCGAGCGGCCGACGAGCAAGATCGGCGAGACAATCATGCGCCGCCTGAAGGAACTAGACAAAGTCGCCTACGTCCGCTTCGCCTCGGTCTATCTGGAGTTTGAAGACGTCACCGAATTCATGCACGAACTGAAGAACCTCGTCCGCACCCGCGCCGGCGGCGGCGGCGGCAGCCTCAGCAAGCGAGCGTGAGAAGAAAATGATGAATGCGGAGTGATGAATGATGAGTTGAAGAGAAAGTTTTCATTCATCATTCATCACTCCGCATTCATCATTTTCTTCCCGTCTTGCCGTTCTCGTCGCCAGCCGCTACTCTTTCCTCCGACCCCGTGCCAAGATGAAAAACGTCGTGTTGCCAACCGGGCTGGAGCGCCTTGAGATCGAGCGCCTGCGCGCGCGCGTCGGGCGCCTCTTCGCGGCGTTGTCGGAGGTGGCTGAAGACGCGACCCCTGCCGGCTTGCCGGGCGCGTGGTCGCCGCCGGTGGATTTGTGCGAGTCGGCGGAGGCGGTGAAGGTTTGCGTGGAACTGCCCGGCGTCGCCGCCGATCAGATCGAGGTATGGTTGACGAGCCAGCATGTGCGCGTCTGCGGGCAGAAGCGCCGGCGCACGCGCCGCGGCGTCCTGACGCACCACTGTTCGGAACGTAGCTACGGCAACTTCAGCCGCGCTATCCCGCTCCGCTGGCCGGTCAGCATTTGCGACGCGACCGCCACGCTCCGAGACGGTCTGCTCGTCATCCATCTCCCGAAACTCGCGGAGCGGCGCGGCAAAGAGTTCAAAGTGGAGGTGACAGGTGAACAGTAACAGGTGACAGGAGGAAGAACCGATCTTTCTTGTCACCTGTTACTGTTCACCTGTCACTGTTCACCTGTCACTAAAAAGTATGCCAATCACAAACATCACCGAGAGCCTTGAGGCGACCGACGGCGGCACCGACCAGCAGTTGCAGATTCCCGAAATGCTGCCCGTCCTGCCGCTGCGCGACATCGTGATCTACCCGTTCATGATCGTGCCGCTGTTCGTCTCGCGCGAGAAGTCGATCCGCGCGGTGGACGAGGCGCTCGGCGAGAACCGGATGATCCTGCTCGCCTCGCAGAAAGACCTCGACAAGGAGGAGCCGGCGGGCGACGACCTCTACACGGTCGGCACGGTCGCGGCGATCATGCGGATGCTGAAATTGCCGGACGGCCGCACGCGCATTCTTGTGCAAGGACTGACGCGCGCGCGGCTCGAAGCGGTCGAAGACGCAGGCGAGTATCTGAAGGCACGCCTCTCCGTGATGCCCGAAACGCCCGCGCCCGAGCGCTCGCTCGAAGTCGAGGCGCTCGTCCGAAACGTGCGCGCCTCGATGGAGAAGGCCGCGAACCTCGGCAAGAACATCTCGCCCGAGGTGATGGCGATCGTCGCCAACCTCGAAGAGCCCGGAAGGCTGGCGGACCTCGCCGCGTCGAACCTCGAACTAAAGGTCGAAGACGCGCAGTCGGTCTTAGACATCGCCGACACGACCGCGCGCCTGCGTCGCGTCAACGAACTTCTCAACAAAGAGATCGAAGTGCTGACGGTGCAGCAGGAGATCAACACACAGGCGCGCGCCGACATCGACCGCTCGCAGCGCGAGTTTTACCTGCGGCAGCAACTCAAGGCGATCCAGTCCGAACTCGGCGAGGGGAACGAACTGGCCGAAGAGGTGGCGCAGTTCCGCGAGAAGATCGAGACCGCGAAGATGCCGAAGCTCGCCGAGGACGAAGCACTCCGCCAACTCAAAAAACTCGAGCGGATGCACCCGGACGCGGCCGAGACGGCGACCCTGCGTAACTGGATGGAGATCATGACCGATCTCCCTTGGTCCAAACCTTCTGTGGACAATCTCGATCTGCAAAAGGCTCAGCAGATCCTCGACGAGGATCACTACGGCCTCGAAAAAGTGAAAGAGCGCATCGTCGAGGCGCTCGCCGTCAGGAAGTTGAAAGAGAAGCCGAAGGGCTCGATTCTCTGCCTCGTCGGCCCGCCGGGCGTTGGCAAGACCAGCTTGGGTCGCTCGATCGCGCGGGCGCTGGATCGCAAGTTCGTGCGCCTTTCTTTAGGCGGTCTGCACGACGAGGCGGAGATCCGCGGCCACCGCCGGACCTACGTCGGTGCAATGCCGGGGCGCATCATTCAGGCGCTGCAACAGGCGGCGACCAATAACCCCTTGATCATGCTCGACGAGATCGACAAGGTCGGGGCGGACTTCCGCGGCGATCCCAGTTCGGCGCTGCTCGAAGTTTTAGACCCGGAGCAGAACAACAGCTTCCGGGACAACTACCTCGGCGTCACTTTCGATCTCTCTAACGTGATGTTCATGACGACGGCCAACGTGCTCGACACTATCCAGCCCGCGCTGCGCGACCGCATGGAGGTGATTCGATTGTCGGGTTACACCGAGGCCGAGAAACTGGAGATCGCACGCCGCCACCTGCTCTCGAAGCAGATGGAAGAGAACGGCGTCGGCGCGCGGAACGTGCGTATTTCGAAGCCAGCGCTGTCGGCGATCATCCAGCAGTACACGCAGGAGGCGGGCCTGAGGCAACTCGAGCGCGAGATCGGAGCGATCTGCCGCAAGGTCGCGCGCCGCGTCGCCGAAGGGCACGAGGGCACGGTCAGCGTCACGCCGAAGAACCTCCACGAGTTTCTCGGCGCTCCGAAGGTGATGCCGGAAGAGGTGTTGAAAAAAGATCAGATCGGTGTGGCGACGGGGCTCGCGTGGACGCCCGTCGGCGGCGACGTGCTATTTATCGAGGCGCTGCGGACGAAAGGCAAAGGGAATCTCGTGCTCACGGGCCAACTCGGGGAGGTGATGCGCGAATCTGCACAGGCGGCCTTCTCCTACGCCAAGTCGCGCGCCCGCGAACTGGGCATCGACGAGGATGACTTCGAGCGCTACGACCTGCACCTGCACATCCCCGAGGGCGCGATCCCGAAGGACGGCCCCTCGGCCGGCATCACGCTGGCGACCGCGATGGTCTCCACCCTCTCGCAACGCCCCATCCGTAAGGACGTGGCGATGACCGGCGAGATCACGCTGCGCGGGAATGTCCTGCCGGTCGGCGGCGTCAAGGAGAAGGTGCTGGCGGCGCGGCGGGCGCGGGTGGCGAAAGTCATCCTGCCACAGCGCAACCAGCGGGACATGGACGAGGTGCCGAAGCAGCTTCTGGGCGAGATGCAGTTCATCTTCGTCGAGCACGTCCGCGAGGTGTTTCGCGAGGCGCTGAAGGAACCAGTGGCCGTCACCCCGGAACGCGCGCCGCGTCCGAAGTCGGTCGCGCAGCCGGCCACGACCGCGCCGGCTTGAACTGTGACTCTCGTCAGAGGAAAAAGTTTGCCCCCGGAACGCAACCGCGGGGGCGTTGGAAACATCAATATTTTCGCACTGGCGAAGCGGTTAAAGGGCAACGTGTTTAACCGCTTCGCCTTTTCTTTCAATAAGATAGGATTGACCTGAGCAGGCTCGTGTGCTACTTTCGGCGATGTCATCCGATCATGGCTCCGTGGCCCACATGGGTAAGCCTGCGATTGGAGCCGAGTGCAAGAGACTAAATTGACCTCGCCTGAACTTAGTGGAACCGCTCGCGCAGTCTAGGCGTTAGGACTGCCATCGTGGATTCGCTTTCAGCCTGTTTTTCGTAAGGAGACTGACGTGACATTGATGAAAACGAGCATCCCCCGGTTATCTCTTTCCGTGGCCGTCTTGGCGACGTTCCTCGCGCCGTCGCCGTCCGCGCTCGCACAGAGCGGGCTGCCGGTGGCCTCGTCCCTCAGTTCCACGCCGAGCACGATTGACCGAGACGCCCCGCGCGTTAACGAGATCATCACCCGGGCCGAAGATTACCTTAAAAAAGGCAAGCTGAATCTCGATGACCGTCGCCCCGATCAGGCGCGCGCCGAGTTCGATAAGGCGGTTGACACCGTGCTGGAATCCGGCATGGACGTGCGGTCTAATCCGCGTTTGCAAGATTATTACTTGCGATTGATCGAGAATATTTTCCGAATGGAGACGTCGGGGCAGCAGCCCGCCGCCGGCCCGTCGCGCGAGCAGGTCGCGATCGTCAACGCTTCAGCCACCACCACCAATGATGATGTCGTCGCTCCGCCCGTTGGCTTTCTCCGCGACCAGAAGTTCGAGCCGTCGCCACTCGACGAGTTGAGCAAACTTGAACTGAACGAAGAAGAGAAGAAGGTCACAGATGAGGACGTGGCGAAACTCGAAGAAGTGAAGGCCACGCTCGATTTCAGGTTTACCTCGAACGCTCTCATCAACCAGTATCTCAATTATTATCAGGGCCGCGGCCGCGCCACGATGGACACCGGCCTGCGCCGCTCCGGCCGCTACATGTCGATGGCGCGGAGGATCTTCCGCGAGGAAGGTGTGCCGGAAGACATCGCGTGGCTCGGCCAAGTCGAGAGCGCATGGCGTCCGACGGCTCATTCGTGGGCGGCGGCCTCCGGCCTCTGGCAGTTCATCCCGAGCACCGGCTCTCGCTATGGCCTGCGTCAAACCGCGTGGGTTGACGAGCGCAACAGTTTCGAGAAGGCGACGCGCGCCTCGGCTCGCTACCTGAAGTGGCTTGCCAACCGCTACCGCGGCAACTGGGAACTGGCGATGGGCGCTTACAACACCGGCGAGGGCAACATGGATCGCGCCATCGCGCGCGCCGGCGTGGCCGACTTCTGGGCGGCCTACCCGTACCTGCATAGCGAGACGAGGAAATATGTGCCGAACATTCTCGCGACGATCCTGATCGCGAAGAGTCAGGAAAAGTACGGCTTCCGCAACATTCGGCCCGACGCGCCGCTCTCTTACGACGTGGTGCGCGTGCCTTCGGCCACGAGCCTCCAATTCATCGCGAGCGCGACCGACACGAGCGTGGACTTCATCCGCAGCATCAACCCGGAACTGCGCCGCGACACCACGCCGCGCGGCGAGGCCTACGACCTGCGCGTGCCGCCCGGCAAAGGCAAGACCTTCGTCGCGCTTTTGAAGCGTGTTCCGGCCGAGCGCCGCGAGAATGCGCGCGTCGTTTACATCGCGCAGAACGAAGATTTGAACGCCGTTTCGGAGCGCACCGGCGTCTCAGTCGCGCAACTCCAGCAGTGGAACCCCGGCGCCGACCTGAAGT
>JBOGOY010000339.1:0-5202 GCA_050748185.1 Pyrinomonadaceae bacterium | reverse complement strand
CGCCTCCGCAGCGTCGTCTATCTCTTGGCGAAAGATCGGCCGGAGGTGTTACGGCTGCTCGGTCAACAATAGCCCGCGCCGCCCGCGCGTTAATTTCGACGACCTCAACCTTAACTTTTACTCACGACCTTTGCAGGAGAAACGACGATGGCGACGAAACGTTTTCGCGCCCTGCTCGAAGCGGCGAAGCGGCCCGAGACGCGCTAGCGCCGCATCGAGAAATCAATCGCGATGCTCGCCGAAAGCAATAAACTTCGCTAACAGCATACGAGTCCGTTCGCCGCCGCTATCTTTTATGTCAACGTCATTCCGACTAGCGATTGACGCCGACGCCGACGCGCTCATCAGCATGATGCGCGCTTTGTACGATCACGACGGGACGCCCTTCAACGAAGGGTCGCACCGCGCGGCGTTGCGGCAACTGATGTCGGACGAACGGTTCGGAGGCGTGTGGCTGATCGAACAAGACGGCGACGAGACGGTGGGCTATCTCGTGCTGACGTTTGGGTTCAGTCTGGAGTTCAAAGGGCGCGACGCATTCCTCGACGAGTTGTATTTGCGCGAAGACTTTCGCGGGCGCGGCCTCGGGCAAGAGGCCATCGCGTTCGCCGTAGGGCAGTGTGAACGGCTCGGCGTCCGCGCGCTGCACCTCGAAGTCGAGCGAAGCAACACGCGGGCGCAGGCCGCTTACCGCAAAGCTGGCTTCACAGACCACGACCGCTACCTGCTGACCAAATGGATCGCGGACGCGGATTGAGCGCCGCTCAAGCGCGCCCGCGCTTAACTTTTTATTCCGCCCGCAGAGCCTTCAGCAACGGCGCGCGCAGCGCGGCCACAGTCGCCAGCAGCGAAGCGAGTAATCCCACCACCAGCACTACCAGCAACAACACGACGAGTGACGCCTTGAACAATTCGCCGCCGCGCGCGGCGAATGCCGGGGCGACCGCCAGCAACGCGGCGAAGACGCCGACAACCAGCCCGGCGCACAGCAGCAGCGCGCTTTCGGCGATGACCATTAACGCGAGGTGGCGCTGGCCGTAGCCGACCGCGCGCAAGAGCGCCAACTCACGCCGCCGTTCGAGGACGTTTCTGAGCAGCACCGCCGCCAGCCCCAGAGTGCCGAGCGCGAGGCCCAGCGCGCCGAGCGTCTGAAAGGTCGAGAGGTACGTGTTCTCGACGCGGTGAAAATTCGCCAACCGTTCGGCCGCCGCCTGCGCGTCAAAGCCGTAATCCGAAAGACTCTCTTCGAGCCGTCCGCTCACTTCGTTCAAACTCTCCGGCTGCGCCACGTCGAGCAAAAAGAAACGAAAGCCCTCCTGCGACGGGAAGGCGCGCAGGAAGTGGCGCTCAGACGTGACCAGTTCACTTTGAAACAGACTGTCCGAGAGAGCGCCCACGACGCGCAGGCGCACCGTTTGGCCGGCGTCGTCCTGCGTCGCGAATTCGTCGCCCACTTTGCGGTGCAGAACGTAGGTCAGCGAGTTGGCGTCGGCGACGACGGGCACCGCGCCGTCCCAGTCTTTTTCGAGTAGCAGCCACGGGTTGTTCTGTTCCTCGTCGGTCGCGGCCAAAGAGCTTTGAAAACTGAAACGGTTCGACTGGATGAAATCGCTCGTCGCGCCGACGACGCGCGGGTTCTGGGGCTGGTAGAGGTTGAGACAACTCGCGTCGTCGCCCGGTTTCAGGCGGAAGCGCGCGAACTGCACACCCGACGTAGAGAGCGTGTCGCCGCCCGCCGTCAGGTTCAAAGCCTCGCGCCCTTCCCCAATGTTGGGGTCGGGCGCGACGGGCAACAGAGTCTCGGCGAGCAGCGCGTAGCCGCCCGTGCCCGACTTGCGATCCGTCGCCACTGGTCCCTCACGCCGGAACGCCTCGACCGCGACGATGATGAACGCGGCCGTTGCGACGAGCGCCACGCACAGCACGCTGCGCCCCGGCCGGTGCGTCGCGAACCTCGCCCCCATCCGCGCGAGCGCCCAAGCCCCGCCCCCGCTGATCGGATTCCGCCCCGCCGCCGCCGCGCCCCGCTTGAGCCGCCACGACAGCAGCGACAACGCCGACACCAACAGCAGCACTCCCGCCCCGAAGAACCCCGCCACGTCGCCTACTACCCCGCTCCACGCCCCAAAGAGCAGCCCGAAAGCGAACGCGCCTGAGACCAACGCCATCACCGGCCCCTCCGAGAAGGTAGAAGGCAAACCGCGCCAACTCGACTTTGAACCTTGAACTTTGGACTTTGAACTTTGAACTTCCCCCGCCAGCAGCCCCCGCGTCGAGCCCTGCGCGAGCACCCGTCGCAGCGTCCACCAGATGAAGATGAGCGCCGCGAACAGTCCGCCCGATGCGCCCGCGACGAAAGGCAGCGCCTCGAAATGCAACGACAGCGAGCGCGTCCCCACCGCATCCACCCACCACGTCCGCAGGCCCAGCATGACGAGCGCGCCGTAGCCGAGCGCGAGTGCCGCGCCGAGGGCCGAGCCGACGAGCGCGAGCAGCGCGCCTTCAGAGAGAAACAGCGCGCGAATCTTCGCGCCGGGGAAGCCGAGCGCGCGCAGCAGCCCCAGTTCGCGCAGGCGCTGCTCGACGCCCAATTTGAAGAACAGCCCGGCGAGCATCAGGGCCGAGACGACGAGGAAGAAGCTGAAGTAGAGAAAGTATTCGCCGAAGTCGGTTGCGCCGCGCGAGGCCGCGAGCCCCTCGGCGCGCACCGGCAGGATCGAGAATCCGGCGCGCGTGGGGACCAGTTGCGCGCGTAAGCTCTGCTCGAATGATGCGCGCGTGGCGGCGAGCGTCTGCCCGCCCGTCGGGCTCAGGCGGATCGAAGTCAGCTTGCCGAAGCGCGTCTGCCACAGTCTCTGTCCGACTTCGAGCGGGATGAAAGCCTTCGGCGTGGCACGGTACTTCTTCCAATAATCCTCGTCCTGAGGGCGCACGCGCTTGAGATCAACCGGGAACGGCGGATCCCAGTCGGCCAGACTTTCCGACTCGGTGATGCCCGGGTATTCCGGCGTCAGATCACGATCCGCGGCGAAGCCCTGCATCGGCACGACGCAGGCGACGCGAAACTCTGCTGAGCGCGTCGCGAGCCGTCCCTCTTCGAGCCACAGGTAATAGTCGAGCGTGACGCGATCACCCGGCCTCGCCTCGAGAGCGCCAGCGGCCCAGTCGTTGAGGACGATCGGCGGGAAGGTCGAAGTGCGGCCGTCGCCGCCGGCCTCTTCGCCGCCGCAGCCGGCGCGGCGACCATCCTCGGCGTGTTGCAGCGCCTCGAAGCGTTTGGCGTCAACGGCGGTGACGAGTGAGTACGGAACCTCGCGCCCGTCGTCCGCGCGGATCGAGTTGGCTAAATATGAAAACAGTTCTTCGCCGCCCCCGACACTCGCCGCCAGCGCGGACGAGATGACGCCCGACTCGCTCTCCACCGATAGTGCCTGTTGTTGGTCCAGCGCGCGAATTTTCACGCCGGCGTCGGCGGGCGTGAAAGTCTCTTGCAGGAGTCGCTCCAACGCCCCCGCGCGCGCCGTTGCCGCGGCCGCGTCTTCGACCGCGCCGGCCCGCGCGCCCGACGCCGACAGAAGGATCGTGTTGACCCGGCCCTCTTGGTCCAGTTCCCTTTGCAGCAGGGCGAGCGGCACGAAGACGGCGTGGACCGCGCCCTGTTGCGGGCGCAACGAAAACTCGCCGAGGTTCGATTGGTCCAGCACGCCTCCGAGCGACAGCCGCAACGTGCGGCCCGCGTCGTCGCGCCGCCCGTGCAGGAACTCCGCAGGGATCGCCGAAGGCTTCCCGACGCGCAGCAGCAGAGCCTCGCCCACCGCTGCCCCTAACTCCGCGGCCAGCGCCGCGCTGACAGCCACCTCGCGCCCGCCCGCGCTCAAGTTGTTCGGCCGGTCGTGAAACTGCCAGAACCTTTCGTCAACGCCGTAAACTTGTACGCGCGCGCTACGCCGCCCGCTTTGTTCGTGGACCAGCGCGCCATCGATTGCGACGAGCGGGCACGCGCCACCGAATCCGTTCGCCGCGAAGCCGGGTTGCGCGCGCAACTCTTCGGCCAACTCTTCGCGGAAAAAGTGCACGCCCGATGCGATGACGTAATCGGTCGCGCCCAGACGCCCCAGCGCCAGTTCGCGCAGGGAAGCCCGCACCGAAGAGCCGACCAGCAGCGCGCCCGCCAGCACCGCCACCGCCACGCCCACGCCTGCCACCACCGCGAGATTGGTCCGCCAGTAGTGTGTCAGGCCACGCTTGATCAGTGTCGTCAGTTTCATGAATGTTTAGCGGGTCAGCGTTGAATCGGAAGTCAGTCGGCCTCTCGCCGGGCGTGTACGATTTGAGAGCCGGCAGCTCAGCCCTGCGTTTACGGGCTAAAAGATCGTGTAGATGAACGGCGCGAGCGCGGAGCTTTGCGCGAAGACGAGCAGCGCGCCCATCAGCACGAGGACGACGATGATCGGCAGCAGCCAGAGCTTCTTGTTCTGTCGCAGGAAGAGCCAGATTTCCCCGGCCAGTGAGAACTTACCCATAGATGCCTCCGTCAGACGTTAGACTCGGCAGCACGCGCTTAAAAAGTGTCGGTGGTAACATGACACCTTAAACCGACACCCACAAAATTGGGACCGAGAGGTCAACCACGAAGGACACGAAGGACACAGAGGAAACGATGAAGGCGGAATGATGAATGATGTCCGAAGAGCAGCTTGTCTTTTATTCATCATTCCGCATTCATCATTCATCATTTTCTTTTCTGTGTCCTTCGTGGTTAACCAGCAGTGTCCGCTGCCGCGTGTTTCGATTCAGCCATCGCACCATAAGGAGGTCCGCGCTTGAAAAAAGTCGTATCCCTGATCGCTTTCGCGTTCGTCGTTAGCGCCCTTTCCTGCCAACACCCTGCCCCGCCGCCGATCACGGTGCTGATTGTACGTCACGCCGAGAAGGCGTCCAACGAAGACGACGCGCCGCTCAGCGCGGCCGGCGTCGAGCGCGCACAGGCACTGTTGCGCGTCGCGGAAGACGCCGGCGTGGGCGCGATCTACAGTTCGCAGTTCAGGCGAAACCGGGACACGGTCCAACCGTTGGCCGCGCGCCTCGGCCTCCCCATCACGGAGATGCAGGTTTCGCTGAACGAGCCCGGCGACTACAGCAAGCGGCTCGCTCAAGACATTCTCAACAAGCATCGGGGCCGGACAGTCTTGGTGGTCGGAC
>JBOGOY010000338.1:0-5214 GCA_050748185.1 Pyrinomonadaceae bacterium | reverse complement strand
CGCTCAGGCTCTGCACGTTCCAACCCGTCAGCGCGACTTCCATGTCGCCGCCGGCAGCACTGGCGGGAACTTCAACACTGAGCCGACGGCTCTCACCGGGAAGCAGTGACACGAAGTTGTCGCTGGCGTAAGACGGCAGCACGCGCGCCTTGCTGCGCGCGTCGCGCAAAGTCACTTGAGACGCTAAAGCGACGACCCCGCTCCGGTTCGCAAGCTCGACGCGCACGCGCACCATGCCCCATTCGTCCTTTCGCGTGGCCGTGCAATCAACCGAGGCCACAGACAGATCGTTGAGCTTCCTGTACCCGGCAGCCTGCGACGAGTGCCAGTAGAAATTTTCGGACAGCAGTCGGCCGGCCTCGTCTGCCAACGTCAGTTTGATAAACACGACTCCCGGCGCGGCCTGCTCCGGCAGTTCTAACGGGAAGCTTTCGGTAGTCGAATTCGCGTGCGCCGTCACCTTCTCTTCTCTGGTTTGAATCTCTTCGCCGTCAACCTTAAACATGCGTGCGCTCAGGCGCAAGTTTGGAAACTCGAGGGTCGTAGTGTTAACGACGGCGGTCTCTAAACCCGGCAGGTTGAGCTGGACGTGCAACGGCTCGCACGCTTTCTTGATGCCGTAGAACGCGCCGTAGGTGGTGTAATCCGAGCTGTACATCTGCCACGCCATGCTCGGCCACGCCGGGTGTGTCATCCACATCAGCCGCCCGCTGTTCGGCTTCCAGAGGTTGGCGTTGAAGCCCTCGAACATCGCGCGGTGGCTCACGTAGTTCAAAAGCTGCGACTTGCGCTCAAAGTCCGCGAGACTGACGGGCGCGCCGAGTTCGTCCGCCATGGCCTTCATGAAATGCGTGGTGTCGCCCCCGCTCTTGGAATGCCAGTCGTGGTAAGCCCACGCATCGTTGGGGGGCCAGTGGTCGGCCGGGGCGAGCATGGAGCGGATGGTGTCGGCGGGCGGCGGGGAGGGCAAGCCGAGTTCGGTGGAGAATCCGCGACCGCGCGTGGTGAAGAACTTGAAGATGTCGCTGTAATGCCACGGGCCGCTGCCGGAGAGGTTGATGTCGCGCGAGTTCGGCGAGTAGTAGCGCGTGCCGTCGAGTTGACGAATGAGCGCGTCCAACCCCTCGTTAATGGTCGGCGCGGGCACGCCTTCGTTGCGCCCGCACCAGATGGCGACGGACGGGTGGTGGCGGAAGCGCGAGACGGTGTCGCGGGCGTTGGCGAGAAACAAGGCCGAATCGCTCGGGTCGAGATTCCAGTCCTGCGTCGAGAGCCAGAAGTCGTTCCAGACGAGCAGGCCGTACTCGTCGGCCAGTTCATAAAATACTTCCGCGGTGTTCTGGCCGCTCCAGTTGCGGATCATGTTCAGGTTGGCTTCGCGGTGGAGGCGGAAGTAAGGCTCCAGACGTTCGCGCGAGATGCGTTTGCGCGAATCGTCCAGCCCCCAGTTGCCGCCCCGGCAGGCGATGCGCACGCCGTTGACGCGCAAGACGAGGTGCGGCGAGGCGCGACGATCCGCGAGTTCCCGCACGGCCGCTGACGCTTCCGCGCCCGGCATGAAAGAGGCTACCCACCCCTCCGCGGATTCGATCATCCCTTCGTGACTCACGTTCACCACATGCTGCCCCGCCGCGCTCGCAACGGTCGGGTTGAAATCTACTCGACGCAGGCGTCCGCCGCCGTCCAGCAGCGTCAGTTCGTAGCTGAGTTCCCGTATGCCAAAGCGCAGGCTCCGGCTGTCGGACTCGCCCCCCGCGGTCGAGAACTTGACCTTCAGGTGATACAACTCGGGGCTGCCGTAGCCGTTCGGCCACCACAGTCGCGGGTTTCTGAGGTTCAACCGCGGAAAGTCCGCAGGCGTGAAGCGCACTTCCGTTCCGCCCGGCGCGATGACGACACGGCGGCGAACCGTGACGCCTTCAAACGCGGCTTCGACGACGCCCGAAACAGGCCGCGCGGAATTATTACGAAGTGGCACGGTGAGATTAACGGACGCGCGCGTGGTGTCGGGCAGCGGGAGGTCGGTGACGACGTGCACGTCGCCAATCTTTACCGGCCCGGTGGCCTTGAGCGTCACCTCTTGCCAGATGCCCGCCGCGCGGTCGCGGACGCCCGGAATCCAGTCCCAGCCTTCCGTGCAGATGAAGGTGGGTCCGTCCAGACACATGATGCCGCCGTTTGGACCCGGCCCCGCTGTGACCGATTGTTCGTGCGGGATGCCCGGATGCGGCGGAGGCGAGACACGCACCGCGAGGGCGTTGGGCCGACCGGGAATGACATGCGCGCTTACGTCGAACTCGCCGCGCATGAATGCCCCCCGCACCTCGCCGAGCGACTTCCCGTTCAACCACACCGACGCCGCATAGTTGATGCCGTAGAGGGTGAGCGTCAAACGACGGCCGCTGAGCGACGCGGGCGGGTTGAACTCCGTGCGATACCAGTAATCCTGACGGCTCAAGGTTTCGGGAATCGCGAGGTTGTTCAGCCCGAAGTCGGGGTCGGGGTAGACGCCCCGGTCAACGTAGGTCGAGAGCACCGTGCCGGGGACGGTCGCATCGAGCCAACCGACCGTCGCAAAATCGGGGCGAGAGATGGCCGCGCCTTCGGCGGCAATCTTCGGAGCCTCGATCATTCGCCACCCGCCCGAGAGCGCCCACTCGCCTTCACCGCGCGCAGCGAGCACAGGCCTGTTATCCACGATGGGTCGCGCCCGCGGGCGAGACGGTTCGGCGAGGGATGCGGGCAGGGTCGCGGGTTCCTGCGGCGCGCGCAAGCCCTCCTGTCCTTTGGTCTGGACGGGCCATGATTTCGACGCGGCCTCGAACGCGATCCGGTCGAGGTTTCTTGATTGAGCGCCGAGAGCGCGCACTTCTTCGGGCGTGAGGGCACGCCGGAGCAGCGTGAAGCCGGCGATCCGACCGGCGAAGTGTGTGGCATCCGGCCAGAGCGCGGGGACGGGAGCAAGGTGTATGACCGGAGCGGCGGGGGCCAACCCCAACTTACTCGAAGCCAGTCGAACGCCGTCGCTGTAGAGGACGATGTGGCCCTCCGCAAAGGTGGCGGTCAGGAATTGCCAACTGCCCGATTGGAGCGGCGTCTCCGTCTGAATCTCGGAATTGCCGGTCCAGAAGGAGACCTTACCCGCACGCACGGCGAAGTAACGTTGTGTCCCGGCGGCGCCTTCCGGCTCGCCGAAACCGGCCAAGAGCGTCCGCGCCGCGGCCGGTGTCTCGCTCTTAACCCAAGCGTAGATCGACCACGCACGGTCGCCTTCGAGCGGGCTTGATTCCGCGTTGAGAGGTTTCTTTAAGCCGACGCCCCCGATGATAAAGCTTCCATGATACGGGCCGCTTACCGTGTCCGGTATGGTTCCGAGTTGGAAGCCGCCCGTCAGGATGAGGAGCAGCGTGAGCAGAAAAAGTCGGTGGGCAGTCATTAAAATTCAACGGGGGAGAAGAATTTTTGTCTTCTGAACAGGTCATTAAGAATTGCCGAAAGAACGTAGGAGGGGATTATACTTGGGAAGCTATTCCCGCAACACTAAATCCGAAGACTTGCGCGCACGACTTCTCCCTTCAGTTACCGAGACGGCGCTTATTCTAGCCGCGCAATCAAGGAGAGTTCGGTTCATGCCCCTTCACGTCAAACCATGCTTATCGTTTCTCCTGACCTTCTCGTTTACGTTCGGCTCCGCCTCGGCTCTAGTCCCGCCGCCAGACCTGACCAAAGAGCCGACCCTTTACGTGGTCGGCTACGCGCACCTCGATACGCAGTGGCGTTGGGAGTATCCGCAGGTCATCAACGAGTATTTGCCGAACACCATGCGCGATAACTTCGCGCTGTTCGAGAAGTACCCGAGCTACATTTTCAACTTCAGCGGGGCCAACCGCTACCGCATGATGAAAGAGTATTGGCCGGAGGATTACGCGCGGCTCAAGCGTTACGTCGCCGCCGGGCGCTGGTTCCCCGCCGGCTCCTCGATGGAGGAGGGCGACCCGCTCGCGCCCTCCGCCGAGTCGATCATCCGGCAAATACTCTACGGCTCAAACTACTTCCGCCGCGAGTTCGGCAAAACGAGCGCCGAATACATGCTGCCCGACAGCTTCGGCTTCCCCGCCTCCTTCCCCAGCATCCTTTCGCACATGGGATTGAAAGGCTTCTCGACGCAGAAACTCTACTGGGGCTCGGCCGCACAGGTCGGCGGCCCCGACTCGCCCGAACGGACGCCCGCCGGAGTCCCTTTCAACGTCGGCATCTGGGAGGGGCCGGACGGGCGCGGCGTCATCTCGGTCTTCAATCCGCGGCCATACGACAGCAACGTGCGTGAAGACTACAGCAAGAGTCCGCACCCGACGGCGGCGAACCCCGCCGTCAACTACGCGCCCGTCGATTGGCCGCCGCGTATTCAACGCAACGGCGAGGTGAGTGGCCTTTTCACCGACTACACCTACTACGGCCCGACCGGCGACATCGGCGGCGCGCCGCGTGAATTCTCCGTGAAGTTGCTGGAGGCGGTCGTCGGACGGAAGATGGCGGTCATCCCGCCCCCGCCGCCCGCTCTGCCGCCCGCCGACGCCCCCGGCTCGCTCGTCCGCGTGGGCGACGGCCCCGTGCGCGTCCTGTCCGCCACCGCCGAGCAGATGTTTCTCGACATCAAGCCTGAGCAGACCCGCCGACTTCCGCGCTACAAAGGCGAGTTTCTGTTGACCAACCACTCGGCCGGCTCGATCAGTTCGCAGACTTACCAGAAGCGTTGGAACCGACAGAACGAACTGCTCGCCGACGCCGCCGAGCGCGCCTCGGTCGCGGCCCATTGGCTCGGCGCGCGTTCCTACCCGCTCGCGCGTCTGAACGATGCGTGGACGCTCGTCATGGGCGGGCAGTTCCACGACATCCTGCCGGGGACGGCCACGCCGAAAGCGTTCGAGTTCTCTTGGAACGACGACGTGATCGCCATGAATCAATTCGCCGGAGTGTTGACGAGCGCGACGGAGGCCGTCGCTTCCGGCCTCAACACCGAAGGTCAAGGCAGTTCAATCGTCGTCTATAACCCGCTGAACATCGCGCGTGAAGATGTGGTCGAGGCGTCGGTCTCATTCGCGGGTGGTGTCCCGAAGGCCATCCGCGTCTTCGGGCCTGATGGGCGGGAAGTTCCCGCGCAGGTGTCGGGCGAGCGGGACGGGGCCGTGCAGATTTTATTTCTCGCCCGTGCGC
>JBOGOY010000337.1:0-5229 GCA_050748185.1 Pyrinomonadaceae bacterium | reverse complement strand
GCAGTAGCGTTTGAAGTCAACGGGTCGCAACTTCTTTATTTGTTCGTAGCTCATCAAGACCTTTCCTTGTGAGCTACTTGTCGCATCATCTATCAGACTTTTGCAAGAGGTCTATTAATTCGACTGACTCAGTAACTCATGTCACTCAACAGCGAACTTTTGGAGGCGGGGTCAATGAGTCCGCGTGAGCGGACGGCCAGCTTAAAGCCCCGGACGGAGCGTGAGCGGAGTGGGCATCGAAAATATTTCCCAAGCCCGTGAAACGGGCGGCAGACGCCTGTGCGGCGAATCGAGCCTCTGTCTGTCGCCTGCTCGCGCAGGCTCTTGATGCGAGGGGCGCTCGGTTCCCCGCGTTGCGCTCTCGCTCCACGCGGGGCTTTAAGCTGGCCGTCCGCTCGCGCGGACTCGCTGAGTTGACTTCTTCAACTTACTTTTGCGTAACATCAGTCAGTAAGCTCTAACAGCCGCAAAACCCCACTCTCTTTCACCTGCCGAAAGTTTCATGCCCACTTGCCAAGCGGAGCCTGCTGGTCACGCGGGAGTGATGGTGCGGCGCACGGTCAGACGACTGTTGTTCCGTCTCAACCGGCTGCGCCGGATACACGAACCGCAGCGCGTGGTGGACGCGGTGAGCCCAGTCCTGCTCGCAGTGGCTGGCGCCTTCGGCTTCCATGAAGGTGAAGCCCGCCTTGAATCCGCGCGCCACGAGCGCGTCGCTCAGCGCCTTGGCGTTGCGTCGCGTGCCGCCGCCTTCGCGCGTGCCGGCGTCGAGCCACAGCCTGAGTGTTGCGACTTGGTCCAGTTGGCCGAGGTGGCGGAGGAGCCAGCGCCTGTCCCACCAGAGTGAAGGCGACATGGCGATGACGCGGCCGAAGGTGTCGCTCTGCTTGAAGCCGAGGTACAAACTAACCAGCCCTCCGAGCGACGAGCCGCCGAGGCCGGTGTGCTCGCGGCCGGGCAGCGTGTGGTATGCGCCGTCGATGAACGGTTTCAACTCTTCGACGATCATCCGCCCGTAGAGATCGGCCCCGCCCCCGACTTTGAAGTTCGGATCATGCGTCGGCGTATATTCCTCGACGCGCTGCTGGCCCGCGTGATGGATGCCGACGATGATCGGCGGCTCGATCGCGTTCTCACGGATCAGATTGTCGGCCGTCTCGCTCAGGTGCCAGTGCTGCCCGGGGACGAAAGAGGTGCGACCGTCGAACAGGTTCTGTCCGTCCTGCATGTAGAGGACCGGGTATCCGCGGCCGGCTTCCCGCTGGTAGCCGGGCGGCAGATAGACGACGAGATCGCGCTCGTTCCCGAGGGTGTGTGAGTAAAACGAAGAATGATGAATCAACTCACCGAAGTTGGCGGCCGGGTCCGTTGCCGGAAGGTGGAATTGCGGCATCATCTCTACTAAAAATCTCCCTTTGATCGCGAACTTGTATGCGTCGCTCCACTGCAAAATGCCCGACTGTATCGAACTACGTCAGGCCGGGGGCGGCTGAGGTCTTAGAGCAAATAATGTACCGCAACAGATGAGGAGAAGAAGCCCCATCAGGGTTGAGTCAAGCGCACCGGCAGCGGCCAGAAAAAAGCGAACGCCGCATGGGGCGCAAGGATGACGATCATCGCGCCCCATACGGCGTTACCGTTCAAATTCGGCCGCCCGGCCGCCGAACTCGGTTTAGTCCCGAAACGCCTCCAACACCTCGTCCGCGTGCTGCTCGACGTTGACCTTGTCGAAGACCTTTTTGATGCGTCCTTCCTTGTCGATCAGGAAAGTCTTGCGCGCCACCCCCATGAACTTCCGCTCGCCCCACGTCTGCTCGCCGTAGACGCTGTAAGCTTCCGAGAGCGAGTGGTCTGTGTCCGCAAGCAGCGTGAACGGTAGTTGGTACTTCTGCGCGAAGGCCTGATGCGAAGCTTCGTCGTCCAGAGAGACGCCGAGCACCTTGATGCCTTCCTGCTCGTAGGTTGAATTGGCATCGCGGAACGAGCACGCCTCTTTGGTGCAGCCGGGCGTGTCGTCCTTCGGGTAGAAATAGAGCACGACATTCTGGCCGCGAAAGTCCGACAGACTGACCGGATTGCCGTGCGCGTCGCGCGTCTTGAAGTCGGGCGCGGCGTCGCCTTCTTTGATCATAAGAGAATCCTCCATTTTGAATGTCTGGTGGTTACGAGGGTGGGATTGTAGCACCGCCGGGTGACTGACCATAGATGATTGACGGTTGATGGTAGGAATGCGGCTGCTTCCCACTTTAGTCGCTTGGTCCGGCGTCAGGCTTCGGTGGGCGTCTGGTGAATGAGGCCGACGCGCTTCTGCATCGCGCGGACGGACTCGGGCAGGAAGGTGGTCAGGTGGTGTGTGGCGGTGCGGCCGTCGGGCCACGCCTGATAGAGCATGAACTCGGGGAGTTGCAGGCAACTCAAGGGCGAGGCGTGAGTGTAGCCGGTGTCGATGCCGATGGCGCTGTGCGAGAGGTAGAGGCCGTGGCGGCCGATGCGCCCGAGCAGCGGCAGCAGCGGCGTCGGCGTGTGGCCGAAGACGCAGGGCTTGCCCATGTAGTGTTTGAAGAAATCCATGTCGCGCGCCCACAGCAGATGGCGCGGTTCGGTCTCGCCCGGGTGCTTGCCGCGCGCGAGGCCGGCGTGAACGTAGATGGCGTAGTCGTCTTCGTAGTAGAGCGGGAGCGAGCGGAAGAACTCGAAGTGTGCGGGCGGGACTGACTCGACGAAGCGTTGACGCAACTCGATTAAACCTTCCGCGCTGCGAACCGCGGGCGGCGGCTGTCGCGTGTACTGCTCGATGGTCAGGCGGCTGCCGACCCCGGCGTGGAGCCAGAGGGGCGAACCCTCGTCGGCGAAGTCGAGCAGCATCTGTTCGTGGTTACCGCGCAGGCAGACGACGCGGCCCGTGTCTTCGCGGCACAGTTCGACGACCGCCGCCACGGCTCCGGGGGCGTCGTCGCCGCGGTCCACATAGTCGCCGAGCAGCACGAGCGTGTCATGCCGCGCGTCGCGCGGGATCAGCCCGAGCAGCAGCCCGAGTTGCATGCGTCGCCCGTGGATGTCGCCGATGACGAAGGTTCTCATAAGAGAGTAACAGGTGAACAGTGACCGAGTGACAGGAGAATAAAGTGACAAGTGACCGAGTGACAAGACAGAACAGTCTGGCTCCTGTCACTCGGTCACTTGTCACTCATCACTCTCTTCTCCTGTCACCTGTCACTCGTCACTTGTCACTGTTTTGCTGGCCTGCGCCTGTGATTCCTCAATGCGCCGCATCAACTCCGGGAAGCGCGGGTCTTCGCGCAACTCACTCCAGATAGGGTTCGCCTCGAACCAAGGACGGTTCTCGTTGCCCAACGAGATGGCGCGCTCCAGCCAGTGGAAGGCCTCGTCTTTCATCCCGAGCTTGGCATAAGCGGAGGCGAGCCAGTATGGGGCGTCGTGATCGGCCTCGGCGACCTGTTTGACCGCGCTGGTCAACTGGGCCAGCGCCTCTTCGGGCCGGCCGAGCGCGGCGAGCGCGAGCGCGAGATGCGGGCGGATGCCGTGCATGTCGGGATTCGTTTCGAGTAGTTCGCTCAAGGTCTCGGCCGCCCGCTGGGTTTCGCCCATTCGGAAGTAGGCCACGGCGCGGAAAGTTCGGATCAGTGGGTGGTCGGGCTCGATTGCCGCGCCCTGATCCAGTTCGAGCATCGCGTCGGAGAAGCGCCCCTGATAAAGAAAGACGCGGGCGCGGTTGTAGCTGACGACGACGCGTTCGGCCGGGTTGAGCCGCAGCATCCGTTCGAGGCTGCGGAGCGCCCGATCATACTGGCCGTCGAGCCGGTAGAGGTAGGCGCTGACGAACTGGACCCCCACATCGTTCGGAGCCTCGCGCCTGAGCTTTTCGACCCCGGCCCGCGCCTTCTGCTTCTCGCCGCGCGAGAGGTAGATGAAGACCATGTGCATCCGCGCCTCGACGATCTTCGGGTCGAGCGACAAGCCGCGGCGCAGGTACTCTTCGGCGAGTTCGGTATCCTCCACATCGCCCATGCACTTGATAACGCGATTGGCGTAACAGCCGCCGAGCGCGCACCACGCAAGCGCGAAGCTGGGGTCCAGTTCGGCGGCGCGTTTGAAGTGCGTGATGGCCTGCTCGACGTCCTCGTTGGCGAGCGAGTGGTAGATGTAGCGGCCCATCGCGTCGCGCCCGCGCAAATATTCTTCGTAAGCTTCGGCGTTGCCCCCGCCGTCGGCGCGCCGCGCGAGGCCCACCTGCTCGTCCGAGGTCAGTTCGACGCTCAGTCCCTGCACGATATGCTGCGCGATGGTGTCTTGGACGGCGATGATGTCCGCGGCGGCGGCGTCGATGCGGTCGCTCCAGAGCAGCGCGCCGGATTGAACGTCGAGCAGTTGCGCGTTGACGCGCAGCTTCCCGCCGGCACGCAAAAAGCTTGCGGCCAGCACCGCGCCGACGCTCAACTCTTCGCCGATCTCGCGCGGGTCGCGCTCGTGCTGGCCCTGATATTTCACGATTAGGGAAGAAGGACGCACGATCAGCGAGCGCAAACGGGCCAGTTCGGTGATCACGGCGTCGGCCAGCGAAAACTCGTAGAAGCTAACTTCCGTGTCGTTCGCGAGGTTGCGGAACGGCAGGATCGCGATCGATTTCTGCGAGCCGTCGGGCACGCTCGTCTGCGGCGTGTCGTGCTGTACGTCCCGCGAAAACGAGGCTTGCGAGGAACGGTGCGAACCGGTCGAAGCTTGCGACGGCGGCGAAGTCAGAGAGGCCGGCGCTTCCGACTTGGTGATCTGCCGGAACCAGCGGCGGACTGTACCGCCGAAGCCCCCGGTCTGGCCTGCGCCGGGGACGTGGCGCGGGACGACGCGCTCGAACTCGTCTGTCCCGCCCTCGCCGGCGGCCTGCGCCGCAGCCGCCAAATCACGCCTCACGGCGCGCAGGTCGTCGCGGAATTCAATCATCTTCTGATAACGGTCGGCGGGGCTCTTAGCGAGCGCGCGGTCGAGAATTTCCTGCAAGCGGGGGGGAGCGTCGCCGCGCACCTCCGCGACTCGCTGCGGCGTATCGTGCAGCACGGCGTAGCGGACCTCGACGCTCGTCTTGCCGCGGAAGGGCCACGTGCCGACGAGCATTTCGTAGAGCAGTACGCCGGTCGAGAAGATGTCGGCGCGGTGGTCCACGCGCGCGCCGGTCGCCTGCTCGGGCGCGGCGTAAGTGGCCGTGCCGTAGGG
>JBOGOY010000336.1:0-5241 GCA_050748185.1 Pyrinomonadaceae bacterium | reverse complement strand
GTACGAAGATCGCACCCTGTTGTTGCTGGCGGTGCTGATCACGCTGGGGCTGTGGCTGGCCGTCACGAGCCAGCGCACGCCGACGACGGCGCGGCTCAGGAACGTGCCGCTCATCTTCGCCCACTCGCCTGAGATGGAGATCAGCAACGACCCGCGCGAGCAGGTCGAAGTTACGCTGCGCGGCAGCCGCCGCGCGCTCGACGCGCTCAAGTCCGGCGGCCTCGTCGTCACCTTCGACGCCGGCGGTTTTCAGCCCGGCGACCGCATGGTACGCCTGACGCCGCAGAACGTAGAGTTGGGACTGCCGGACGAGGTCAGCGCTGACGGCGTGACGGTCGAGCGCATCGAGCCTTCAACCATCCCTCTCCGGCTGGAGCGGCGGGTCGAGCGCGAGGTCGAGGTCAAGCCGCGCCTCGAAGGCAAGGTGGCCGCCGGGTACGAGATCGTAGAAATTCAGGCGGCGCCCGCCAGCATTCGCGTGCGCGGGCCGGAGAATCGGGTCAACTCACTTACTCACGCCCTGACTGAAACTATCTCGATCGAAGACAAGACTCAGAGTTTTTCGGTCGAGCACGCCGCGATCGACATCCCCGACCAGAAGCTCGTCCCGTCAGACGCGGTGGTTGACGTGCGCGTGAAGATTGAAGAAGAGCGGATCGAGCGCACGCTCGCGGGCGTGGCCGTCCGCCCCGCCGACGCGCGAGCCGGGGAAGCCCGCCCCGCCAGCGCGACTGTTACGGTGCGCGGCCCACGCTCACTCGTCGGCCAACTGCGGCCCGAAGATCTGACGCTCGTGTTGGACGAATTCGACGGCGTGCTCAAGCCGCGCCTTTTACCCCCGCCCGATCTGCAAGGTCGCATCGAACTACTCTCCACCGCGCCGGCGGAATTTTCTCTGACCAAATGAAAGGAAAGCGGTCGGCTTTCAGCGTTTAATCTTCAATTCACAGGTTGACCCTGAAAACTGACGACTGAAAACCAACAACTATTGATGAAGAAACTTTTCGGCACAGACGGGATGCGGGGCGTCGCCGGACGCTTTCCGCTCGACGCGGAGACAGTACGCATGGCAGGGCTTTCGCTGGCGCGCCGCCTCGGGGCCGCGCCGCGCATCGTGACGGGGCGCGACACGCGCGAGTCCGGCACGTGGATCGAGGCGGCCTTCGCCGACGGCGCGCGCGCCGGGGGAGCGCACTGCGAGTCGGCGGGCGTGATCACTACGCCGGGCGTGGCCTACCTCGCGCGCACGTTGCCAGCGGACGCGGGCGTCGTCGTCAGCGCGTCGCACAATCCTTACGAAGACAACGGCATCAAGATTTTCGCGCCGACCGGCCGCAAACTCGATGATGCGACCGAGCGGTTGATCGAAGCCGACATCTACGAAGCGCGCGGCCAGAGGGCGGGAAATTCCTCGGGACAAGAGACGAAAAAGGCGGCGGCTCATGACGAGGGCGACGGCCGCGCGGCGACCCTCCGACAGCTTTACCTCGATTATTTAATGGACGAGATCGCCGGCGGGCTGCGACTCAACGGCATGAAACTCGTCGTGGACTGCGCCAACGGCGCGGCCGCCGAACTCGCGCCCGCACTTTTCGCCCGGCTCGGCGCGCAGGTGGAATCAGTCGGCGTCGAGCCCGACGGGCGGAACATCAACCACGAGTGCGGCTCTCTCTTCGTCGAACGACTATGCGAGCGTGTCAAGAGCGCCGGCACTCAACTGGGCATCGCCTTCGATGGCGACGCGGATCGCGCCCTCTTTGTGGATGCCCGTGGTGAAGTGGTTGACGGCGACGCGACGATGTGGGTGCTGGCGCAGCACTTGGCCGCGCGCGGCGAGTTGGCAGGCGCTGCGGTGGTGGCGACCGTGATGAGCAACATCGGTCTCGAACTTGCACTCCGCGGTCGCGACATCAAACTCATCAGGGCCGATGTGGGCGACAAATACGTGCTCGAAGAGCTATTGAAAACCGGCGCGAGCGTTGGCGGCGAACAGTCCGGGCACATCATCATGCCGCGCATCAGCTTGGCCGGCGACGGGATAATCACGACCCTCTTCGTCCTGAAGGCAATGCGCGAAGCGGGAAAGGAACTGCACGAGTTGACCGAAGGATTTGTGCGCTACCCACAGGTTCTGGTGAACGTGCGCGTCGCCGAGAAGCGTCCGTTTCAGGACGTGCCGGAAGTGGCCGAAGAGGCGCGCTGCACGGAAGTAGCACTCGCCGGCCGCGGTCGATTACTGCTTCGCTATTCGGGCACGGAACCACTGGCGCGCGTTATGATTGAAGGCGAGCGGCAGGAAGAGATCGAGTGCTTAGCCAATGATTTAGCCTCAACTATCAAGCGAGCGCTCGGCTAGGGAAGAAATTATCCGTTCGGGAAAGATTTACACCCGGCGTGAAGTAATTATTACACCACACCCCGCATGACGCCCTACGACGACGGCCCGGATGCGCCGCGGGGGGGGCAAAAATTCAAGAAAAATGCGGGTTCTAAAATTATCAAAAATACCCTCTTGCATGGCATAACCGTTGCGATGTATAGTGTGGGGCAAGAGAGACGGTTGGTGGATCCTCCGTCTCAGTGGTTGCTGGGGTGAGGACAGTAACCACAAATTAGGACGGGCGCGACATTCCCCAAGTTTGTCGCGCCCGTCCTGTTTTTGCGTCCGGCTTTGACCCTGCTCTGTCCGGCGGTGCGCTTCCTTTTCACTCAGATCGCTCGTGCTACAATCAGCACTGATTTCAGGAATTCAAGGACATGATTCTGAGTTCGAGACGTGTGCCCCGCGGCCCGTTCGGCGTTTGTAGAGCATGGAAACTGGGGAGTACAGACGCGAATACGCAGCCTACCGCACCGAATACGAACTCGCCCGTTACAACTACATTTCAGGCCGCACCCCGAAATTCAACCTCGCCCCGCTCGAAGATCGCTACGCGGCTCTCTGGACGCGCGAGGTAATCGCAGACCTTCAGAACACTCACGACAAAATACATCCGCAGTTCGAGACCGAACGGACGGCGTTGCGGACGCTCGCGGCTGCGGCCCGACTCGGGTTCGTCGAAGTGCAAACTCGCGCCTTGAGCCGCGAACTTGAAGGTTGTGAGGCGGCGAACAGTCTGCCATTAGACGACGGGGGGCGCGTCTCTCCGCGCGAAGCCGTTGCCCGCATCGCGCACGAATCGGACGCCGCGCGGCGTCGGGAACTAACCGCAAACTGGCTTGAGCGCGTGAGGGCGTGCGAAGATCTGCGGGCCGCCCATCTCGACGCGCGTGATGAAGCGGCACGCACTCTCGACTTTGAAAACTACTTCGCCTTGTCGTCCGACGTTGAGCGAAGTCCTGCCGAAGAAACGCTGCGCGCTTCGGTCGAATCACTCCCGCGGCTCACGGACGAAATATACCGGGCGCGGCTGGCCGCGTGGGCGGTGCAACATTTGCCGACGGGCGGCGCGCGTGAGATGAGCTTTGCCGACGGGCTTTTTTTTCGTCGCTTGTCCTCTCTCGAAAGCTTTTTCCCGTCGAACGCTTTGAAGGCGACTTACCGGCAGACGCTGGCCGGCCTCGGCGTCCGCATCGAAAGCCAGCAAAATCTGCGCCTCGAAGAGAGCGTGCGGAACGCCGCATTCGCCGCCGCCGCCGTCTGTTGCCCCGTCAATCCGCCGGAAGACGTGCGTCTGCTTTACCGCGTGGTGAACGGGGCCGACACCTTCCGCCGTTTTTATCAAGAGGCCGGCCGCGCGCAATCGTTCGCGTGGGCGTCGCGCGATCTGGCGACGCATTACCCCGAATTGGTTTTTCAACATTCTTCGGCGACGGTCGAGGGCCACGCCTTCCTGTTCCGTTTCCTGCTGCACGATCCGGCGTGGCTTGCCGAACACCGGGAGCTGAAAGCGTCCGAGGCGCAGGCGGGCGCGGGCGCGTTCGCGCTGGTCGAATTGCACGACGCCCGTCGCTGTGCCGCCGCGCTTTGTTTCCGGGGCGAGTTGATCCGCGCCGCGGCAGACCCGCGCTCCGAACATCTGTCGGAGACTTACGAAGCGACGTTCCGCGAGGCGACCGGCTTCAGTCACCCGCGCGCCCTCAGCTTGTTTGACGCTGACAACAGCCTGTCTCCGGCCGTGGGACTGCGCGCGCGACTGTTCGCCGCGAGTCTCGGCGAATATCTGCGGACGCGCCACGGCCGCCGCTGGTGGGTCGTGCGCCGCGCGGGCGACGAGTTAATCGATCTGTGGAACACGGCTTCTCGATACACGCCTGAAGAACAAGCGGCACTCATCGGCGCGCCCGCGCTCGACGCGGAACTGCTGGCCGCCGGGCTCAGCGAAACTCTGAACGAAAATTGAGGACTGATGCGTAGAGTGCCTGTTCGCCTCGGGGCGGGGAAGAGTTACGAAATCGAGATCGGCGCGGGGGCATTGAGCCTCCTTGGCCAGACGGCGCGGCGCGCGCTGCCGGCGGGCGCACGTCAGATCGCTTTGATCTCCAACCGGAAAGTCTTCGATCTTTACGGCGCGGCGGCCGTCGAGAGTCTGCGTGAGAGCGGCTTTGATGTCGCGCACTGGCTGATGGGCGACGGCGAGCGTTACAAGTCGTTGCGGACGTTGGAACGCGCGGTAGAGTTTCTGTCCGCCATCCGCTTGGAGCGCGGCGACGCGGTAGTCGCTCTAGGTGGCGGGGTGGTGGGGGATCTGGCGGGTTTCGCCGCCGCCGTCTATTTGCGCGGCGTCGCTTTCATACAAGTCCCGACCACGCTGCTCGCGCAGATCGATTCATCGGTCGGCGGCAAGACCGGCGTCAACATCGCGGCCGGCAAAAACCTCGTCGGCGCGTTCCACCAGCCGCGCGCCGTCGTCATCGACACCGAGACTTTGCGGACGCTGCCCGCGCGCGAACTGACGGCCGGCTGGTGCGAGGCGCTTAAGCAGGGGGCCGTCGCCAGCCGCCACCTGTTCGAGCAGACGCGTCGCTTTCTCGCCGCGGAGAACGTGTCGCCGCCCACGGCGTCCGGCCGCCACACGGGTGTGGATCGCGTCGGGATGAAGCAGGCGGAACTGGCCGCCCTCGTCGCGGCGCAGTGCGCGTTCAAGGCCCGCATCGTCGCGCGCGACGAGCGCGAGAGCCAAACGCGCGCCGACAGGTTCTCGCGCCGAGTGCTGAATTTCGGTCACACCATCGGACACGCCCTCGAAGCCGTGACCGAGTACCGCCGCTTTCGGCACGGCGAGGCGGTCGGCTATGGGA
>JBOGOY010000335.1:0-5285 GCA_050748185.1 Pyrinomonadaceae bacterium | reverse complement strand
GGCTGGCGTCGGCGCGAGATCGTCTAACTGCATCTACGCCTTGGACCCCAGCGAGGAGAAGGCGCTGACCGTTACGTCCCAGTCACGCCTGACGGCTTCGTGCGGCATCGTCGATGATTCCGGAGCTTATAACGCCTTTAACGTGGAGTCTGAATCGAGGATTTCGGCTACGAGCATCTCGGTCACCGGCGGGTCTAACGTGACCTCGGGCAGCTCGGTCTCGCCGGCCCCGAACACCCAGAGCCCGCCCGAACCCGATCCGCTCGGCTACCTGCAAGCACCTTCATATGGCGGCTGTAATCACGCCAACCGGTACAAAGTTTCCTCGGGCACCGCCACGCTTAACCCCGGCGTGTACTGCGGCGGCATCGAAATCGCCAGCGGCTCGAACGTGACCTTTCGGCCGGGTTTGTACGTCTTGCGGGCGAACAACAGCGGCGGCGGCCTCGAAGTCGCAAGCGGTTCGACGGTCAGGGGCACGGGCGTCACTTTCTACAACACCAACGATCCCAGCTACAAAGACAAGTACCGGCCGATTCTGATCGCCAGCGGCAGTTCGGCCGACCTCTCGGCCCCGACGACGGGAGCCATGAAAGACATCCTGTTCTTTCAGGATCGCAACGCGGGCAAGCCGGGCGAAATCTACATGAACCTCATCCAGAGCAACATCAACGCGAGGTTCACCGGGGTGATGTATTTCCCCACTCAGATTTTGGCTTTGGCGGCGAGCAATTCCACGGTGACAGTCACCGGCGCTGTCATCGCCCGCACGATCATGATCGAAAGCGGCAGCAACGTGATCGTCAACGGCAATTCTTCGGGCACGCCGGGGAACACCCCGCTGAAGCGACTGTCGCTGGTCGAATAACCTGTCGGCAGACGAGTGGCGACGACGCGGACAACTTTTTGACGAGGGACAGGCAGTGCGACAACGATTAAGCAACCGGACACTCAAGGCCGCGGGCCGCAACACCCAGCAGGGCGAGCGTGGCGCTTACCTCGTGGAGTTCGCGGTGGCGTCACTGGTTTTCTTTCTGATGTTATTCGGCGTCATGGAGTTCGGCCGGGCTATCTGGGCATACAACAGCATGGCCCACGCCGCGCGCGAAGGCGCGCGCTATGCCATCGTCCGGGGCTCGGAGAGCGGGCGGGCCGCGTCCACGACCGATGTCGAGGCCTATGTCCGGGACAGGGCGGGCTTGAACACCGCACAGGTGACCACCACTTGGGTGCCCGACAACAAGCCCGGCTCCGAAGTGCAGGTGAGCGTGCGGTACAACTTCCAACCCGCGCTGCCGTTCATCCCCTCGATGGTGCTCAGCAGCACCTCGCGGATGATGATCTCTTTCTAACCTCAATCCAACGGCCTGCGGCGCGGGCGACTATGGCGGATGCCAAGCGGCAGGATAAACAAATTTTGATATGAACCCTTTAAGCTTCGTCATCCTCAGCACCGGGCTCGACTCCCTCAAAGAACTACGCGGCGCGTTGGCTGCCAACGAGAACACGCGCCTGCTCGCGGCCGGCGACGACCCCGAACAACTCTACCCTGAGATCGTGCGGCTGAAGCCGAACGCCGCCATCGTCGCGCTCGCCGCCGGGCAGCCCGAAGCGGGCTTGAAGTTTGTCGAGCGGCTCGCGGCCGAGTGCCCGCGGACGGCGATCATTTGCGCCTCGCCGAACGCCTCGCCCGACATGATTCTGCGTTCCTTGCGCGCCGGCGCGAAAGACTTCCTGCGCCTGCCGATCATCGGCGACGAGTTTCGCACGGTGCTCGAACGCACGGCCGAGTTTTGCGCCGGCCAAGTCGAAGCGCCGAAGCAGCGCGGGCGCGTCATCTCGGTCTTTTCGAGCAAGGGTGGCTGCGGCACTTCGTTCATCGCCACCAACTTCGCGGCGTCGCTCCAAGCCCCGACCGTGATGCTCGATCTCAACCTGCAAGCCGGCGACCTCGCCCTCTACCTCGGCGTCGAACCGAAATTCTCGATCGCCGACGTGGTCGAGAATCGCGCGCGACTTGACGACTCGTTGCTGAAGAGCTTTCTCGCGCCGCACTCGTCGAATCTGGCGCTCTTGGCGTCGCCGCGCGAGGCCGACCTTGCCGACGACATCGAGGCCGAGCACATCTTCGAGGTGCTGGAACACCTGCGCGAGCGCTTCGAGTACGTCGTCGTCGATCCGCAACACACCTTCGACGCGATCACTTTGGCGGCGCTCGATCAGTCAGACGAGATCGTGTTGGTGCTGACTTTGGACATCCCGGCGATCCGCAGCACGCAGAAGGCGCTTGAGATTTTCGACCGCCTCGGCTACCCGCGCCACAAAATCCGCATCGTCGTCAACCGCTGGTCCAAGCAGATCGATCTCGATCTGCGGCAAGTCGAGCGTTACCTCGGCGAGCAGGTGGCGGCCTTCATCCAGAGCGACTACCTGACGGCGGTCAACTCAATCAACCTCGGCCAGCCGCTCGTCGAGAGTGCGCCACAGTCGCGCATCTCGGTCGAGATTCGCCGCCTCGTCTCGAACATCACCGGCACGACGCCCGAGCCCGAAGCAGTCGAGTCGCGCAAAGGCTTCTGGCCCTCCTTCATGCGCCGCGGCCAGCCCGGCGCGGGCACCGCCGCCGCCTACAACCTGCGCGCCCGCATCGGCAAGGAAAAGCTTTCCGCGGTCAGCGGTCAGCTATCAGCTTAAGTCAGGAGGTCAAGCATTTAACCGTCAAGCATAGAATCTTGGTCCCCGCCGAAAGCGGCGCGGGCGCGATCCGAAAAAGTTGATTGCTGAAAGCTGACGGCTGATTGCTCTCACACCATGTCCCTACGCGAAAGACTCATCAGAGAAGCCCCGGTCGCCCCGCCGTTGACGCGCGGCGAAGAAAGCGCCGTCGCGCAAGCTGCCTTCCAAGAGATGAAGGCGCGGCTGCACCGCGCGATCATCAACCGGATGGATTTGACGAAGCTCGGGCAGTTGGAGCCGGAGCAACTCCACTCCGAGGTCGCCAAGCTGGCCGAGGGCTTGCTCGCCGTTGAAAATACACCGCTCTCCGCGCACGAGCGCGAGAAGTTGGTCGAGGAGGTCCGCCACGAGCTGTTCGGGCTTGGTCCCCTCGAGCCTCTCCTCGCCGACCCGACCGTCTCCGACATCCTCGTCAACTCGCCGCACAACATCTATATCGAGCGGCGCGGCCGGCTGGAACGCACCGACGTCACCTTCAAGGACTCGGAGCACCTGATGCGCGTCATCGAGCGCATCGTCTCGACGGTGGGCCGCCGCATTGACGAGTCCTCCCCGATGGTGGACGCGCGCCTGCCCGACGGCTCGCGCGTCAACGCCATCATCCCGCCGCTCGCTTTGGACGGGCCAGTGCTTTCGATCCGCCGCTTCGGCAGCGACCCTTTGCGGATCAACAAGCTCATCGAGATCGGCGCGCTCACCAAAGACATGGCCGAGATGTTCGAGATGTGCGTCGTCGCGCGCTTGAACATTCTCATCTCGGGCGGCACCGGCGCAGGGAAAACGACGCTCTTGAACGCGCTCTCGGCCTTCATCCCGGAAGAGCATCGCGTCGTCACGATCGAAGACTCGGCCGAATTGCAGTTGCAGCAGCCGCACGTCGTCCGTCTGGAAACGCGCCCGCCCAACATCGAAGGCAAAGGCGAAGTGTCGCAGCGCGACCTCGTTAAGAACGCGCTGCGAATGCGTCCCGACCGGATCGTGATCGGCGAGGTGCGCGGCGGCGAGTCGATCGACATGTTGCAGGCGATGAACACCGGCCACGACGGTTCTTTGACGACCGTCCACGCCAACACGCCGCGCGACGCGCTGGCCCGTCTCGAAACGATGATCCAGATGACCGGCATGAGGCTGAGTGACCGCGCGATGCGCCAGCAGATTTCTTCGGCGATCAACCTCGTCATTCAGGCCGCGCGCCTCTCCGACGGCACGCGCCGCGTGACCTCCATTTCCGAGATCACCGGCATGGAAGGCGAGACGATCACGATGCAGGAAATTTTCCAGTTCGAGCGCAAAGGCGTGGACAAGGACGGCAAGGTCATCGGCCGCTTCCGCCCGACGGGGGTGCGCCCGCGCTTCTCCGAGCGGCTTAAGGTGTACGGGATGCAACTGCCGCGGGTGTTTTTCGAGGAGTAAGCAGTGAGCGGTGAGCCGTAAGCAGTAAGCAGAATAGCCTGCACTCCTCCGGCTCTGCTCACTGCTTACGGCTCACCGCTCACAGGTAATGTCATGATTCCATTCTTTGTTTTCATCTTCTGCCTGTTCTTAACCTTCGCGCTCTACCTGCTGGCAACGCGGGGTTCAGACGCGCGCCGGGTGCGCCTGCAAAAGCGGCTCTCGGAGACACTCTTGCACTCGACCGGCTCAGAGGATTTGGAGATTCAACTCGCCCGGCAGGAGTTGATGAGCGAGATTCCGCTTTTCAACCGCGCGCTGGTGCGGGTGCAGGCCGCGACCCAGTTGAAGCGGGTGCTCGATCAAGCCGACCTGCACATCACCGTCACGCGCCTCTTCATGTTCGCGCTCATGGCCGGGATGCTGGCCGCGCTGGCCGCGTCGGCGATCACGATCTCGATCATCCTGATCGTGTTGGCCGGACTTGGCGCAGCGGCGGTCCCGTTCGTCCACGTCTTCTGGAAGCGCAAGCAGAGGTTGAACCACTTCCTCGAACAACTGCCGGACACGCTCGAACTGATGAGCCGCGCCCTCTCCGCCGGCCACGCCTTCTCCGAATCGCTGCACATGGTGGCGAACGAGATGCCCGACCCGGTGGCGACCGAGTTTCGTAAAACTTACGAAGAACAGAACCTCGGCCTTTCGCTGAAACTCGCGCTCGACAATCTGGCCCACCGCATCCCGCTGCTCGATCTCAAAATGTGCATCACGGCCATCCTCATCCAGCGCGAGACGGGCGGCAACCTCGCCGAGATTCTGGAGAAGGTGGCCGACACGATCCGCCAGCGCTTCCGCATCATGGAAGACTTGAACACCCTGACCACCAGTTCGCGCATGTCGGCGTGGATTCTCTGCGGGCTGCCGATCTTCGTCGTGCTGGCGGTGTCGGTGATGAACCCCGAATACATGAGCATCCTCTGGCACGATCCACGCGGCCACAAGCTGATCGCAGCCGCATTGATCTTGCAGACCACGGGCATGTTGGTGATCCGCAAGATTCTGAATATCAAGATTTAGTGAGCAGTGAGCAGTGAGCAGTCAAGACAATGCACTGCTTAAACCGCTTACTGCTCACCGCTCACTGCTCACTGCTCACT
>JBOGOY010000334.1:0-5294 GCA_050748185.1 Pyrinomonadaceae bacterium | reverse complement strand
GTCAGCAGGTCGAGGCCGGCGCGCTCGCGTCGGAGCGCGCCGGAGCGGGTGGACCAGTTGATCAGGTGCGTGGCGACCGCCGGGCTGAAGTAGCGCTGGCCGGCGGCGACGGCGCGGACGGCGACGACGATTTCCGTCACGGCGCTGTCTTTGACGACGTAGCCGCGAACGCCGAGATCGAGCGCCTCGTGAACCATGTCTTCATCCTTGTGCATCGTCAGGAAGACGAGCCCGGCGGTTAACTCTTCGCGGCGCGCGGCGCGGGCCACGCCGAAGCCGTCAAGTTTCGGCATATCGATGTCGAGGAGAGTCACGTCGGGGCGCAGTTCGCGTAAAGAGGCGAGCACCGCCTCGCCGTCCTCAGCCTCGGCGACGACGCGGATGCTCGGTTCGCGCTCGATCACTTGTCGTAAGCCCTGACGAAAGATCGGGTGATCGTCCGCGATGAGAATGGTGATCTCAGTTGCCATGTTGATTCTTTGACAGTTCGATGTGCAGCGTGACGGTCGTGCCTTGACCGGGCATTGACTGGACCGACTGCCGGCCGCCAATGATGCGCGCGCGCTCGGCGATGCCCGACAGTCCGAAGCCACGCCGCGCCGCCTCGTCCGCCGTGGGGTTCAGTCGGAAACCGCGGCCGTCGTCTTCGACCGTGACGCGGACGCTGCCGGCGTCGCGTTTGATCGTGAGGCGCGCCTCGGTCGCGCCTGAATGCTTGACGACATTATTTAAACTCTCCTGCACGATGCGATAGAGATTAATCTCCGCCTCCTTCGGGAAGAGCCCGTCGATCTGATCGATCTCGGTCGAGAATTTGACGGGCGAAGAGGCCGAGACTTTCCTGACGATGCCTTCGAGCGCTTTCGTCAGACCGAGCCGGTCCAGTTGATACGGGCGCAGGTTGTGCGCGATCTCGCGCACCTCTTCGATGGCCTGCGAGGCGGTCGCGGAAATCTCATCTAATTGCTCGACGGCCGAGTTCACGTCGCCCGGCGCGGTCAGACCGAGCAGCGCGCGGTTCTTAATGACGAGCAGGTTCTGCCCGAGGCCGTCGTGCAGTTCGGCCGCGATTCGCTTGCGCTCGTGCTCCTGCGATGCGATCAACTGCCGCGAGAAATTCTCCTGCGCCGCGTGGGCGCGCTTCAGTTGCAGCAGGCGCATCTCGTAGATGAGGATGGCGAGGCCGGCCACGGCAAGCGTCGCCAACGCCAGAAACCACCATGTCCGGTAGAAAGGGGGGACCACCACGACCCGCAAGCTGGCCCCCTCTGTGTTCCACACGCCGTCGCTGTTCGCCGCGAGCACGGTGAACGTGTAAGTCCCCGGCGGGAGATACGAGTAATAGGCGGTGCGCCGCGGCCCGGCGTCGATCCAGTCCTTGTCCACCCCGTCCAGCCGGTACTTGAACTGCACGCGCTCCGGCTTGATGAAACTGAGGCCCGTGTAACTGATCTCTAAATTTTCGCGGCCGGGCTCGATCCGCAGCGGTTGGAGCGAGGCGACCGGCTCGCGATCGAGCAGGCAACTTTCGATGACGACGGGCGGCGTGAGCGGGTTGGTCGAAACCCGTTCCGGATCGATCACCGCGACACCGCCCTGCGTCGGGAACCAGAGTTTGCCGTCGCGGGTGCGCCAGCCGGCGGGCTGGTTGTTGCCATTGCACTCGGCGCTGAGCATCCCGTCCTGCGTGCCGTAGGCGACCGGGTTGAGCTTGTTCAGCCGGCCGGCCGCGAAATCATCGAGTTGTCTTTCACTGACGCGGGAGATGCCGCGGTTGCTGCTCATCCAGAAATTGCCTTGGCCGTCTTCGAGAATGCGGAAGACGCCGTTGTTCAAGAGGCCGTCGCGCGTCGTGTAGCGGGTCAGGCGGCCGTCGCGCAGGCGATTCAAGCCGCCGTCGTAAGTTCCGATCCAGAGCGTGCCGTCGGCCGTCTCATGGAGCGTCCGCACGCGGTTGCTCGACAAGCCTTCGCGCTCGGTCAGAGAGATGAACTGGTCCCCTTCGAGCCGGGCTAGTCCGCCGGAGGTCGCAAACCAGAGGCGGCCCTGACGGTCTTCGAGGATGTCGGTCACGTTGTCGTCGGGCAGACCCTCTCTCGCGGCGTAGAGCGTGGGCTTGCCCTCCGAGTATTTGAACAGGCCTTTGTGCGTGCCGATCCAGACGGCCCCCGCGCGATCCTGTCGAATCACCCGGACGGGCGTCCCGGACAAGCCGATCCGCTCGGACAAGTCTGTAAACGCTTCGCCTTCGAGATACCCGATGCGACTGATGGAACCGATCCACAGGCGGCCCGCGCGGTCTTCGTGGATAGCAGAGACGTTTCTCGCCGCGCGGCCGAGCGCCGCCGTGTAGTCTGTCACCACGCCACCGCGGATCCGGCTCAAGCCCCCGCGCCACGTGCCGACCCAGACGTTGCCGGCCCGATCTTCAACAATCGGGTAAGCGTTGTTGCTGGGCAGTCCGTCCTGCGTCGTGTAAGCCTTGACGTGCTGTTCGCTCAGGCGCAACAGCCCCCGGTTGCGCGTCCCCAGCCAGATGGTCCCCTCGCGGTCTTCGTAGATGCACGTAACGTTCTCGCTGTCACCGCCGCGCGCCGGGAGTTGCTCGGAAAATCTGCCGCCCTCGAACCGGCTCAACCCGCCGCCGGCCGTGCCCAGCCAGATGCGCCCGCGCGAGTCTTGATACATGGCGCTCGCCGCATGTTCCGGCTTTCCATCGCGGACGGTGAAGGCTACCCACGCGCCTCCCTCCAACCTTTCGAGGCCACCACCACCACCACCACTATCGCCCCGCCCCACCCAGACGCCGCCTTCGCGGTCTTCGAGCAGCACGTAAGCGCCCGAGCCCGGTAGGTTGTTGTCAAGCGCGACCGAAGTCAGCTTTGTGTCCTGCCAGCGACTGAGGCCGCGCGCGTCCGGGGACCAGAGCGTTCCGTTTCGGCTGAGGTGTGTGTTCGCGTCGTAGCGACGGCCGAGCGTCGCCGTCTCGGCGACAAACTGCTCACCCTGCCGCCGCGCCAGACCGCCCATCGTAGCGACGAGCAGGTGGCCCGCGCCGTCGCCGCCAATCCCCATCACGAGATTGTGTGGCAGCCCGTGGCGCGTGTCGTAAGTGGCGAACGTCCCACCGGCATAGCGCGCCAGCCCGCCGTCGTCGGTCCCCGCCCACAGGTCGCCCTGCTCGTCTTCGTAGAGCGAGTTGAAGCGGTTGCTGTTGAGGCCGGCGGTGTTGCTTTTGTCGAAGATTTGGAAGCGCACGCCGTCGAAGCGCACCAACCCGTCGAGCGTCGTGAACCAGAGGTAGCCGTCGCGCGTCTGGAGGATCGCGTTGACGGAGTTCTGCGGCAGCCCCTCGTCGGTGGTCCAAATTTGCACCCGGTACGCGGCGGCGTCGGCCTTGCCCGCGCACGCGAGTGCGAGCAGGAGGAGGTGGCCGCAGAGGAAGACAAAGACGGCCCCGTGCGGCCTGCGCTTCGTTCGATTCGGCACTGCGAAGGACGGGTTCGGCATGTTCAATTACAGGGAGTGAGAAAGATTAACAGGGCGCTCGCCATCACGCGGGGCGCCCGAAGGCCGGGCCGCCGGCGCGTCGGCCATTAAGATAGCAGCACTCGGCCTCTCTGAGTAGGCCCGGATTTGCGCGCCTCTGGCATCTCGGCGTTGACCTCTGATATGTTAAGCGACATGCAAGAATCTCTGTGGCTGTGGGTGGGCTTCAGCGCCTTCATCCTGCTCATGTTGAGCATCGATCTGGGCCTCTTCAACCGCAAGGCGCGCACGATGACCTACCGCAAGTCGGTTTCGTGGAGCATCGTCTGGGTGTCGCTGGCGCTGCTGTTCACGGGCGTCGTCTACTGGCGCACGCTGCCGCAGGGCGGCGAGGCCGCGCAACTCGCCGTCATCAACTACCTCACCGGCTACATCATCGAGTTATCGCTGTCGGTCGATAACCTGTTCGTCTTTCTGCTCATCTTCTCTTACTTCAAAGTCCCGTCGAAGTACCAGCACCGGGTACTCTACTGGGGCGTGCTCGGCGCGCTGGTGATGCGCGCCATCATGATCGGGGCGGGCGCGTTCCTGATCGCCAAATTCCACTGGCTCATTTATTTCTTCGGCGCGTTCCTCATCTACACCGGCATCAGGATGTTCACGCAGAACGAGACGGAGGTCGATCCCGAACAGAGCCCCGTCGTGCGCTTCGTCCGCCGCTTCCTCCCCATCACGCGCGGTTACGATGGCGAGCACTTCCTGACGCGGGTGGACGGCAAAATCCACGGCACCTTGCTGCTGCTCGTGCTGGTCACGGTCGAGTTCACCGATCTGGTCTTCGCTGTCGATTCGATCCCGGCCATTTTCGGCATCACCACCGACCCGTTCATCGTCTATACCTCGAACGTTTTCGCGATCCTCGGGCTCCGCACTTTCTACTTCCTGCTCGCCGGCGTGGTCGAGAAATTTCACTATCTGAAGATGGGACTGGCGATCGTGCTGACCTTCGTCGGCGTAAAGATGCTGACCGAGGGCTTCGTCCACGACTACCTGACGAAGGGCCAGATCATCATGATCTCGCTCGGGTTCGTGATCGCGACGTTGCTGCTCTCGGTGGCCGCCTCACTCCTCTGGCCGAAGAACTGTGAGACGAACATCGAGGTCGAGTTGCCCGAAGGCTTCGGCTCGCCTTTCGACGACGACGACGGCCGGCTCGGGGCCGAAGATCGGCCCAACGACGACGGCGCGCCGGATGAGGACAAGCTGGCCGACGCCCAGCAGCGCCGGCCATAGCGTCGGCGAGTCCGGCCGCGAAAAGGGGGAGAGGTGAAAGATGAAAGGCGAAAGTAGAAAGGTGAAAGGTGCGAACACGCCTTCGGCGTGAACCTATTGGAAGAATTCACAGCGAAGCTGTGTCCATACTTTCACCCTTCGCCTTTCTACTTTCTACTTTGCTTCGCCCGCCCTCTTGAACGCTCGCGCGCCCGTGTGTTAAGTTTTTTAACGGGCAGGAATCCCCGCTTCGGCCCTCCGCCTTAACCATTCCAGCCCCGGCTCGCGCCGTCCGCGCGCGCGGCTGTGACCAACAACTTTCACCCTTACGGTTCTCCCAATTCGCGCCGACCGCGCGCCGTCTGCGGCGTCGCCCGTGCCTATGAACACAAAGCCGAACCGCATCAATCTGGAATGGTGGGTCGTGCAGAAACGCGCCGTTTACCTGCTCGCGGCGCTGCTGCTCGTCTGCGTCGGGGCCGGCGGGTTCGTGCTCTACAGCTATCTGTACGGCAGCCCGTTCAGGCGCACGG
>JBOGOY010000333.1:0-5309 GCA_050748185.1 Pyrinomonadaceae bacterium | reverse complement strand
GTACAGCAGGCTCGCCATGACGCGCGTCAAGGCGAACGCCCCGACGAGTCCGAGCGCGACGCCGACGAGGGCGAGCAGCATGCCCTGCCCGACGACGAGCCGCAGCACGTTGCCCCGCCGCGCGCCGAGCGCCATGCGGATGCCGATCTCCCGCGTGTGCTGCACGACGAAGAATGACAACACTCCGTAAATCCCCAGTGCCGCCAAGAGCAGCGCCAACGCGGCAAAGGCCGTCAGTAAGATCATCCCCAAACGGCGCTGTGCCGTCACTCGATCCAGCACTTCATCCATTGTGCGAATGTTGGCAAGGGGCTGATAGGGATCGACCTCGCTAACCGCTTGCCGCACGGCGGGCACGAGGCTCGTCGGTGAGGCCGTCGTGCGGACGACCAGATCGCGCGGGGCGAAGATGGGGTAAGGAGAGTGTGGCGTAGCTTGCCAATACGGCACGTACATCTCGGCTTTGACCGGCGCGTCCGCGCCCATCTGCCGGACATCGGCGACTACGCCGACAACCGTCAGCCACGGATTCGGCGCATCCGGCGCGCCGACCTTGAATCGCTTGCCGACGGGGCTCTCGCCCGGCCAGAACTGTCGCGCCATCGTTTCGTTGATGGCGGCGACCGGCATCGCTCGCTCGTCGTCCCCGGCGTTGAAGCCTCGCCCCTGCCGCAGCGCGACGCCCATCGCTCGAAAATAATCGGGACTGACTTGGCGGTGAATCGCGTTCCAGTTGACGTTCGGCTCGGCCTGCCGTCCTTCAAGCGAGAGACCGTTCGCGCCCATCCAAGTGAGCGGCACGGCGGTCGTGTAGCCCGCGGCGACTACTCCGGGCAGGTGTTGGACGCGCGCCAGCACTCCATCGTAGAAAGCCACGCGCTGCCCATGCTCGCGATATTTCGCGCCGACCAACTGCGTCCGCACCGTCAACGCGCTTTCGGGGCGCAGGTCCGCATACTGGCCGCGCAGCTTAGACAACGTCTGCACTAACAGCCCCGCGCCGACTAAGAGCACCAGCGACAGCGCGACCTGTGCCACGACGAACCCACCGCGGAGCCACCACTGACTTGTGCCGAAGCCCGCGCGCCCGCCGCCTTGTTTAATCGCCAAATTCAGCTCGGCTCTCGATGCCTGTAGCGCCGGGGCCAAGCCAAAAATCACGGCGGCCAGCAGCGAGATGACTAACGTGAAGCCGAGCATCCGCGCGTCCAGTTCCAACGTGGTTGACGCGCTCATCCCTGCCGGAATCAGTTGTTGCAAAAACGCGAACGCCCACAGAGACAACAGCAACCCGAGACCCCCGCCCAAGCCTCCGAGCAGTACGCTTTCCGTCAGCAGTTGCCGCACGATGCGCCAGCGGCTCGCACCCAATGCGGCGCGCATTGCGATTTCGCGCCGCCGCGCCGCCGCCCGCGCGAGCAGCATCCCCGCCACGTTCGCGCACGCGATCAAAAGGACGAACCCGACCGCGACGAGCAGCATCAATAGCGGGCGGCGCACGTTGCCGGCTAATTGTTCGTGCAGCGGGACGACCGCGGCGCTCAAGCCTTCCGCCTCGTTGGGGTAAGCCGCGGCGATCCGGTGTGTGATCGCCTGAATGTCAGCGTTAGCTTGCGCCACGGTGACGCCCGGCTTCAGGCGAGCAACGGCATTGAGGTTGTGGATGTCACGATCAGCGAGTTGTTCGGCGGTGAGCGCAACCGGCACCCAGAGGTCGATGTTCGCCACCTGAAATTGAAAGTCCCTCGGCATGATGCCGACGACCGTGTATGGCTCACCGTTAAGCAGAATGTCGCGGCCGACGCTGCCCGGTTCGCCGCCATACCGGCTCTGCCAGAGACCGTGGCTGATGACGGCTACTTGGTTCGCGCCGGGCCTGTCCTCTTCCGGCTGAAAGGTGCGCCCCAGAGCCGCGCTCGCGCCGAGCAGCGGGAAGAAATTCGCCGACACGCCGAAGGCGGGAATCCTTTCCGGCTCGCCGTCGCCGGTGAGGTTGAAGTTCCGCCATTCGATCGCCGCCATGTCCGCGAAGACTTGATTTTGCGCTTTCCAGTCGGCGTAATTGGCGGGCGCTATCGTGTCTTGCCCAGCGCCGACAGCCGCGCCAGACTCCCAGACCATCACCAACTGGTCAGGCGCGTGATAATTCAGCGGGCGCACCAGCACCGCGCTTACCAGACTGAAGATAGCCGTGTTCGCGCCGATGCCTAAGCCCAGCGCGATGACCGCGATGAGGGTGAAGCCCGGACTCTTGAGCAGCATCCGAACGCCGTAACGCACGTCTTGCCACAAGATTCTCATCTGAATCACCTCACTTCGGAAGGATGAAGGCGGGAGGATGAAAGTAGGATGTTTCAGAGATTCCGTGCCTGTTTCATCCTTCATCCTTTCGCTCATTCGTACCTGAGTGCCACTATCGGATCGACCTTCGTTGCGCGCCGCGCCGGGACGTAGCAGGCCAGCAAGGCGACGAGAGACAGGAGGACGGCGACGCCCGTAAAGATCGCCGGGTCGGTCGTACTCACTTCGTAGAGCAAGCTCCGCATGACGCGCGTCATCGCCGCCGCCACCGCCACGCCGCACGCCACGCCGACGAACGCTAAACCCATCCCTCGCCCGACGACGAGCCGGAGCACGTCCCGTTTCTGCGCGCCCAAAGCCATGCGGATGCCAATCTCGTGCGTCCGCTGCGTCACCGAATAAGCCATCACGCCGTAAACGCCGACCGCCGCAAGGATGAGCGCCAGCGCCGCGAAGGCCGCCAACAGCAGCGTGTAAAAACGTGGCTCCGCAACCGACTCTGAAACGAGTTGGTTCATCGTCTGAAAGTTCGCCGCTTCCAGTTTCGGATCGACCGCCGCGACCGCGTTCCGCACACTCCCGATGATACTTTCGGGCGGCACGGTGGTGGCGGCGGTGCGGATCATCAGGTAGTTCCACATCATCGGCGTCTGCGCGAAAGGCGTGTAGATGGCCGCGTCGCCGGGATCGTCCAGACCCGAGTACCGCACGTCGCCGACGACGCCGACGATTTCGCGCCAGTCGTTCGACTGTTCCGGGTTAATCAGTTGCAACTGGCGACCGACGGCGCTTTCGTCCGCAAAGAGGCGACGCGCCAGCGCGCGATTGATAATCACGACCTTCGAGGCGCTGGCATCATCGCGCGGGCTGAACGCACGCCCGTTGACGAGTGGCGTGCCGAGCGCGCGGAAAAAGTCGGGGCTGACGGCGATGAAATAACCCGAGCGCTCGTCCGCGTTGTCGTTGGATAGACCCTGCACGGCGAAACGTGTGCCGCGCTGCGGCGTGACCGGGGGCAGCCCCGTTCCGCCGCCGACCGCCCCCACGCCGGGAAGCTGGCCGATCCGCTCGATCACTTCCCGCGCCACGGTGGCGCGGCGTTGCGGGTCTTTGTACTGCATCAGCCCCACGTTCAGCGTCAACAGGTTCTCCGCCGCGAAACCTCGTTCAACTTGCAACAGCCGGGTGAAACTCTTAATCAACAACCCCGCGCCGACCAACACGACGAGCGAGAGCGCGATTTCGGCCACGACCAGAGCGCCACGTAACCGCCGGCCTTTCATGCTCCCCGACACGGCGCGACTGCCTTCTTTGAGCGATTGATTCAGACTGACGAGCGTCGCTTGCCACGCCGGAACGAGGCCGCACAGGATGCCCGTCAACGCCGCCGCCGCGAGCGCGAAGAGCAGCACCGGCACGTCGATGCCGATTGAATCGAGGCGCGGGATGTCGCTTAAGTTGAGACTCGGCAGGAGGTCTATCAACCACGTCGCGAGCAGCAGTCCGGCCGCCCCGCCCGCGAAGGCGAGCAGCAGACTTTCGGTCAGCAGTTGTCGGACGACGCGCCAGCGCCCCGCGCCGAGCGCTGTCCTGATGGCGATCTCTTTTCCTCGCGCCGCCGTCCGCGCCAGCGTCAGGTTGGCGACGTTCGCGCAGGCGATCAGCAGCACGAACCCGACCGTTCCGAGCAGCACCATCAGCGCCGGACGGACATCGCCGAGGAGGCGCTCGGACATCGACGCGAACTCGATGCGGACGCCCGTGTTGGTCGTCGGATACTGTTGTTCGAGCCGCCGCGAGATGGCGTCCACCTCGGCCTGCATCTGCGTCGGACTGACGCCGGGTTTGAGGTGGGCGACGGCGCGGAAGATGCGAAACTGCCGGTTCTCCAATTGCTCCGGCGTGGCCGCCATCGCCGAACCGAAAGTGACCCACAGATTGAAACGGCTGTTCGGGTATTGGAACTCCGGCGGCATCACTCCGACGATGGTGTGGACGTTGCCGCTCAGGCGGACGGTCCTTCCAATCACGTCGGGCGCGCCGCCGTACCGGCTCTGCCAGAAATCGTGGCTGATCATCGCCAGCGGTTCGCGGTCTTCGTCGGGCCGCCACGCGCGCCCCAACATGGGATCGCCCAGCAGCGGAAAGAAGTCGGGAGAGACGATGGCGCCGGTGACCTGCGTCGTTTCGTTCCCGACATTGACGTTGTACAAATTGGAAGCCCAGATCGCCACGCGGTCGAAAGACTGATTGAACTCTTTCAGGTCGCGAAAGTCCGGCGGCGAGACGCTCGCGATCACTAACCGCTCCGCGTCCTTGTACGGAAGCGGTCGCAGCAGCACCGCTTGGACCACGCTGAAGACCGCCGTGTTGGCGCCGATACCCAAAGCCAGCGTGAAGAGTGCGATCAAAGTGAAGCCGGGGTTTTTGAGCAACACCCGGACGCCATAGCGAAGGTCTTGTAGCAGAGTCCTGATCACGTCATCACCCCCTTCGAGGTTTTGCATCTCCCGTCAGACAAGCCGTCTTTAATGTTTGCCGTGAGACCGTCCCCTTACTCGTACCTGAGCGCGACCATCGGATCGACCTTCGTCGCGCGCCGCGCCGGGATGTAGCAGGCCAGCAAGGCGACGATGAAGAGCAGCGCGGCGATGCCCGTGAACGTCAGAGGATCGGTCGGGCTAACTCCGTAGAGAAAGCTGGTCAGCACGCGCGTGACGGCAAAGGCGGCGAGCACCCCGAGCACGACGCCGCTCAACGTCAGTTGCATACTTTCGCGTAACACTAATTTGAGGACATCGCCGGTCTGCGCGCCGAGGGCGATGCGAATGCCAATTTCCCGCGTGCGGCGGGCGACCGAATAACTCACGACGCCGAACAGCCCGACGGCGGCGAGCAGCAACGCGAGCAGACCGAAGACGCCTAACAAGGCCGCCCCGATGCGCGGTAGCAACAGCGCGCCACTCATGTATTCGTCGAGCGTCTGGACGTTCGACACCGGCAGGTTT
>JBOGOY010000332.1:0-5318 GCA_050748185.1 Pyrinomonadaceae bacterium | reverse complement strand
GGCTGTGCCTTTCCGGAAGCTGTGCTCTTTTTTTTGTGAGAGGCTGTGCCTCGAACACCGGCGGCAGAGGCAGAGTCTCAAAAATTTAAGAAGCGGCGTGCCGGAAAGGCACAGCCTTTCCGCACATCAGGCGGCCGAAGCCGCTTAATTTGACCCCAATGGGACAAGCCTTGCCCCGACAGTTCTCTTCTAACATGATCTTCACACCTTCCCCACGCGCCGACCGCCTACGGCAACAGTTACTCGCCTTCATGGACGAGCACGTCTATCCGCGCGAGCCGACCTACTACGCGCAGATTAACGAAGGCGACCGCTGGCAACCCGTCCCGATTATCGAAGAGTTGAAGGGGAAGGCGCGCGCGTCGGGGCTGTGGAATCTTTTTCTGCCGGACGAAGAACACGGCGCGGGCCTCAGCAATCTGGAATACGCGCCGCTGTGCGAGATCATGGGCCGCGCGGAGATGGCCCCGGAAGTCTTCAACTGCTCCGCGCCCGACACCGGCAATATGGAAGTGCTGGCGCGCTATGGGACCAGTGAGCAGAAAGAGCGTTGGCTGAACCCGCTGCTCGCGGGCGAGATCCGCTCGTGTTTCGCGATGACCGAGCCGGAGGTGGCCTCTTCGGACGCGACCAACATCCAATCAACCGTCGTGCGCGACGGAGACGAGTACGTCGTCAACGGGCACAAGTGGTGGGCCTCGGGCGCGGGCGATTCGCGCTGCCGGCTGATCGTCTTTCTCGGCCAGACGGACCAGAACGTCGAACCTCACCGCCGACACTCGATGATTCTTGTGCCGGCAAACGCGCCGGGGGTCCGAGTGAAGCGAATGCTGACCGTGTTCGGCTACGACCACGCGCCGCACGGCCACGCCGAGATCTTTTTCGAGAGCGTGCGCGTCCCCGCGTCGAACATGATTTTAGGCGAAGGGCGCGGCTTCGAGATCGCGCAGGGGCGTCTGGGGCCGGGCAGAATTCACCACTGTCTGCGCCTCGTCGGCGCGGCCGAGCGAGCCCTCGAAGCCATGTGCCGGCGCGCGAAAGAGCGCACCGCTTTCGGCAAGCCGCTCGCCGAACAAGGCACGCTCCGCGCCGACATTGCCGAGTCGCGCATCGAGATCGAGCAGATGCGGCTGCTGACTTTGAAAGCCGCGCACCTGATGGACACGGTCGGGAACAAAACGGCGGCGGCCGAGATCGCGATGATCAAAGTCGTCGCCCCGCGGACGGCCGCGCGCGTCATCGACCGCGCCATTCAGGCGCACGGCGGCGGGGGTGTCAGTCAGGATTATTTCCTCGCCTCCGCGTGGGCGATGGCCCGCGCGCTGCGTCTCGCCGACGGCCCCGACGAAGTCCACCGTGAAGCAGTCGCCAAACTCGAACTGCGGAAGCACGAGAATTAACAGACGCCAAAGGAATCGGCTGCCGGGTCTTACGAGAAGAGCCACGGCAGCCGGTGGAAGGAAATTAGTTTGAGGCGGTCCGCGCGGTAAAAGCGCGGGCCGCCTTGTTTTGATTTACGGCGGGCCGAACCTCATCCGGTACTCGATCGAGTTGACGAACCCGTTGACCATCGTGCGGAATTGGCCGGGGTTCGCGTTCAGGAAATCGAGCCAGTTTTGGAAGCCTTCCGGATCGGGATCGCGCCGGAGGTAGCCGAAATATTCGGACAGGACGAACGCGCGGTTGAACGCCGCGCTCGTGAATTGCGGGCTGTCCACGATCTCGTTGAAGGCCTGCCCACGCGTCCGTGTGCCCGCGTTCAGGCCGGCGACGATCTGATCGCGGTTCGGCAGCGTAACGCCCGTGTTGGCGATCAGGGCGTCCACGTAGGCCGCGTTCGACAGCGAGTCGTAAATCGCTCCGAACTCCGGCCGCTGAGTGAAATCGTCCGGGTAACGGGCGCGGTTGGCCGTCGCCTCTGCGTCGGTCGCGCCGCCAACTGAAGAGAGATCGCGGATGAACTCCCGGAAGGTCGGCAGCCGGCCGTAGGCGGCGAGGTAGGAGCGGATGACGACCGCCCCCCGCAACTGGTACTCGGGCGAGAGGAAGAACGCGGCCGAAACCGCGATCCGATCGCACATGGCCGACGGGCTGTTCGGGTCCGTGTTGAACTGGTTCGGGCAATTCTCCAGCGTATTGACAAAGTCATTAAAGCCCGCCGGATCTGGCTCTCTCGACAGGAAGTCGAGGTACTGTTGGCGGACGAAGAAGCCCGCCTCATCGATTGGGTTCGCCGGCGGGTTGGCCGCCGTCAGGGCAGTCACCGACAATGAGTTGCCGATGCTGCCGACGAGCGTGGCCGCGCCGGTCATCAGGTTGATCGTGTAGAGGCGCGGGCTTGCCGGCCCGCCCGACGTGAGAGTCGTCGTCATCACGGCGAAGGCTGCGCCGTTACCGGTAATGTCGAAGCTGATCACGTCTGAAGCAGCATTCACGCCGAGCGAACCGACCGTGTTGAGCGTCCCGTTGTTCGGCGGGTTCTGGGTGGCGAGGATGTCTTGGTTCGAGTCGATCACGTAGAGCGTGGTCGTCGCTGCGCCAGCGAAGTTATTGGTGTAAGCCGCGCCGACGATGTTCGGGTTCTGTCCGGCGTTGGCATCGCCCGTCGCGTAAGCGAGCGCGCCGTCCACCGTCGTCGAGCCATCGGCGACGTTGACGCGCAGGTTTTGATCGTTGTTCGAAACGATCCGCAGTCGGTCGGGCACGGGGTTGAAGTCCACGCCGAACGCCGTGCCGTTGAGCGACACAGAGAGCATGGACGCCAGCCGCGCCGCGCCGGTCGTCTGATTGACGATGTAGAGGCGTCCGGTGCTGCCGAGCGCGTAGAGCTGGCGCGTGGCCGGTCGCACGTCGATGCCGAGGATCGTCTCGCCGGCTTGGAGACCGGTGACGGCGACCGTGGCGTCGATCGTAGTCGGCGTGGCGCCGCTGAAGCGCACGAGGTTGCCCGCCGCGGTGATGCCGAGGAGGGTGGCCCCCGCAGCCGCGACCGAGTTGTCGTTGTCGGTGATAGTCACGATCGCCGAGGACGGATTGCCCACGGTGGTATTGACCGCACCGCTGAGCGTCACGGTCAGCGACTCGTCATCCTCGACGCGGAGATCGTCGATGACGGATAACTGCACCGTCTTGCTCGTCTCGCCCTCGACGAAGCGGAGCGTGCGCTCGATGGTAGTGTAGTCGGTCCGCTCGGAGGCGGAGCCGGAGACGGTCACAAACTCCACCGAGGCCGCACCGGTGCCGCCCGTCCGCGTCACGGTGATGTCGAGCGTGCGTTGGCCTTCGCTGAGGGTGTAGGTGGCCGCGCTGAGTTGGACGGAGCCGAGGGTTGCGGCCGAGGACAGCGGCTGGATGGCCGGGTCGATGTCGCTCGCCGGATTGTTGGTCAGTCGCCGGACGTTGCTGCCGTCGGCGTTGGCCGCGTAAATCTCGAGGTTGTCGGCAGCGTCGCGGCTACTGACCCAGACGAGACGCGAGCCGTCGGACGAGCGCGCCGGATCAAGGTCGAAAGACCGGGCGGGGTCGGTTGGTGTCGGTGTCGGCGAAGGCGTTGGTGTTGGCGAAGGCGTCGGTGTCGGCGAAGGCGTTGATGGTGGGTTGAAAGTTATCCGCACCACGTTCGTGCCATCCGCGTTCATCGTGTAAATCTCGTCGTTGCCGTCACGATCCGACTGAAAGGTAATCTGACCCGGCGGCCATGTCGGAGCCACGTCGTTGAAGGAGTTGTTGGTCAGACGCATCGGATTAGTGCCGTCCGCGGCGGATCGGTAAATCTCGAATTTGTCGCCATCGCGGTTACTAGCGAAAGCGATCAGCGTACCCGAAGGTGCCCAAGTCGGATCGTTATCGTCGGCCGCGTTCTGAGTGACGTTGGTCTGGTTCGTGCCGTCGGTGTTCATCGAATAGACTTCGTCGTTACCGTCGCGGTTACTGACGAAGAGGATTCGCTGGTTGGTGAGCAACGGCGACCAAGCGGGCGAGATATCCTCGAACGCATTGTTGGTCAGGCGCGTCGCGCCGCCGCCGTTGACGCTGACGACGTAAATCTCCTTGTTGCCGTCGCGGGTACTGACGAAGGCGATCTGGTTGCCGTCGGGCGACCACGTCGGATGAGTGTCTTCGGCCGGGTCGTCAGTTAAGCGGACGATGCCGCCGCCGTCCGGGTCCATCACGTAGATGTCGAAGTTGCCGGCGCGATCGCTGGCGAAGGCGATCTTGCCGGGCGGTTCCGGCGGGAGGGTGCGGACGTGGAAATCGTCGCCCGGGTGCAGAGCTTGCGCCGCGGGGGGCGTCTCGGACTGCTTAGTTTTACTCGGACGCTGCTGCTGGGGCTGCGGGCGGGCGGCGTTGTCGGCCGACCTCGCCCTCTGCTGTGATCTGCCGGGCGGCACGAGCCCGCCCGCGAACACCGCCAGCGCCAGCGCCAGACCGAGCCAGTGCGTTGCTCGTCTTGTCGTCTGTTTCATAACTTGCGCTCCTCATTCTGTGGGTGTCGCGATAGCACGGGGTCTTCGGTAGCCCGACTAATTACGCGTGAAATCTTCTGGACCTGCATCCCTCGGCAGCGGTTGGTGTGGCCGCGGGAAGAAGGGGAACGTGGTGAGTGCCGGCACTTCGTTGACGTTGGCACCGTCGGTAATGGCCTGCTGGTTGGCGACGAAGAAGAGGATCACGTCCACCACGTCGTCATAAGGTCGCCGTCCATTCGGGTAGCCCGTCCACGGTCCCGTCGGACTCGGGTCGAACGTCTCATTGAAGCCGAGGCTGGTATTGGCTCGGTTCAGATTGAGGCGCAGCATGTCGCCGCGTGTGACAGTGACACTCGCCAGAATGTTGATGTTGGCAGCATTGGTCCCCAGCGCTTGAAGAGACGCGATGATGTCACCCGCGAATCTTCCATTCCCGCCCGGTCCGTTGAGTTCCGGGGGGCCCGAGGGGTTCGGCGGCAGAGCATCGTCAAACGTGGTGGCGGCGTTAAACTCGTCCTTCCGGTTGAAGGGGATGAGCACGGCATTGACGGCCGGGTTGCCGTTGCGGTCGAGCGTCACCCAGCGCCCGAAGCCGACCGCCGGGTAGTTGCGTCCCGGCGCGACCTGATCGGGCGAGGAGAGGAAAAGCTGCGGGCTGCGGCGCTGGAGCACGCCGTTGAGGCCGAGTTCATTGCCCACGCCGACGGCGGTCAGCAGCGCCCGCGGGATCGAGAGGGCGATGTTCATGATGTTGTAGCCGGCGAACGAGTCGCGCCCGCGGTTGAGGATGGCGAGCGCGTCGGCGGCGCAGGTCGGAGACGTATTCGTGCCCGCGACGCAGGCCCGCAA
>JBOGOY010000331.1:0-5324 GCA_050748185.1 Pyrinomonadaceae bacterium | reverse complement strand
GCACAAGTCGGTAGACGAGGCCGAGGCGGCGCTCGTCGCCTATCTCGGCGCGGAGCCGAAGGTGCCGTTCCACATCTACCAGATGCGGATGGCGCTGGCGCTGGCGCAGCGCAAAGCCAAGCAGCATGAGCGGGCGCTGGCGCACGCCGCGGCGGCCTTCGAGTCGGCGCAGGCGGCCGATCCGGAAGACCGTTCGGCGCGCGGCAGCCGCGATCAGCAGATCGTGGACAGCGGCGCGCTGCTCTCCGACGTTTATCAGGATTTGAAGAAGAAGGAAGAAGCGCAGGCCGTCGTCCTCAGACTCTACAACGTCGCGCTTGATCTACCGTCGGCCAGCCTGTACCGGGCGGTCGCGCGCCGTTTCGCCGGCAAAGAGCGGGAGGCGCGCGCCGCGCGTGAAGCAGAAGCGGTCGCGGGGCGGGCGAAGGCGGCCCCCGAACTAACCATCGCCGAATGGCTGGACCAGCCCCCGGTGACGCTCTCCGAGTTGCGCGGCAACGTGGTGTTGATTGATTTCTGGTACGAGTGGTGCGGCCCCTGCCGCGCGGCCTTCCCGGCGCTGAAGGGCTGGCACAAGAAGTACAAGGACAAGGGACTGGTCGTGATCGGCCTGACCGATTATCAGCGCACGCTCGGCGATAGCGGGATGAGCGAAGAGCAGAAACTGGAGTGGCTCCGCAAGTTCAAGGCGGACGAGAAACTGCCTTACCCCTTCGCGGTGGCAAAACGGCCCGGCGACAATCAGACGGCCTACGGCGTCTCAGCCTACCCGACGGCGATGCTCATCGACCGGCGCGGCGTCATCCGCCATATCAGCATCGGCGTCAGCCCGCAGGAGTTGGACGAATTGGGCGGCATCATCGAGAAATTGATCAAAGAGTCCGCCGCGGCCGGCGGCCCCGCGGCAGCGGCGAATCAATAGGCGCGGGCAACTCGTCCGCCCGCAACGCCCGGCCGGCGGCTAAACCCCTTGCCTTGACTCATTTTGCCGTCGCCGCTATCATTTCCGTTTTCGACTACGGCCGTAGTCTGCTCTGAGGGATCATGTTCGAGTCTTTATCCGACAAACTGAAGCGCGCCCTGAAGAATTTGAAGGGCGAGGGTGTCTTGACGCCCGAGCACGTGGACGCCGCGCTGCGCGAAATCCGCATGGCGCTCTTGGAAGCGGACGTTAATTTCAAGGTTGCCAAAGACTTCATCGCGTCGGTCAAAGCCAAGGCCGAAGGCCAGCAGGTCTGGCAGGAATTGAAGCCTTCGGAGCAGGTCGTCAAGATCGTCTACGACGAATTGGTCGAGTTGCTGGGCGGCCAGTCTTCGCGGCTGGTGTTTACGAAGGCCGTGCCGAACGTCGTGATGATCGTCGGCCTGCAAGGGTCGGGCAAGACCACCTCGACCGGCAAGATCGCCCTGTGGCTCTCGAAGAATCAGGAGCGCAAGCCGCTCTTGGTTTCGACGGACGTGAACCGCCCGGCCGCGCGTGAGCAGTTGAGAGTGATCGCGAAGGCGACGGGGCAGCAGATCTTTGAAAAGCCGGAGTCGAACGATCCGGTCGAACTGGCACGCGAGGCTTTCCGCCACGCGCAGCAGACCGGTTACGACACGCTGCTCATCGACACCGCCGGCCGCCTGCACATTGACGAGGAGTTGATGGCGGAACTCGTCCGGATCAAGGGCGAGACGAAACCGGTCGAGATCCTCTTCGTCGCCGACGCGATGACTGGCCAAGACGCGGTGCGCTCGGCCGAGCAGTTCCACGCGCAGGTCGGCATCACCGGCGTCATCCTGACGAAGATGGACGGCGACGCGCGCGGCGGCGCGGCCCTCTCGATCAAGCAGGTGACGAGCCAGCCGGTGAAGTTCGTCGGCGTCGGCGAAAAGTACGACGCGCTCGAACCCTTCTACCCCGATCGCATCGCGCAGCGCATTCTCGGGATGGGCGACGTGCTGTCGTTGATCGAAGAGGTCCAGTCGAAGATCGATCAGACGGAAGCCGAAGATCAGTTAAAGAAACTGCAGAAGAACGAGTTCACCTTAGACGACTTCCGCAACCAACTCCGGCAGGTCAAGCGACTCGGTTCATTCTCGAAGATCATGAAGCTGCTGCCCGATCATCTCCTCGGCGGGATGGGGATGCCCGAGTTGAACGAAGAGCAGACGGCGCAGATGGAGAAGGAACTGCGGCGCACCGAGTCGATCATCGACTCGATGACGCGCGCAGAGCGCGGCGATCACCGCATCATCAACGCCAGCCGCCGCCGCCGCATCGCTATGGGCTCGGGGACCAGCGTGGCGGAAGTGAACCAACTGCTGAAGCAGTACGCCGACATGCGCCAGATGATGCGTCAGATGTCGGGCTCGGGCATGTTCGGCGGCGGCGGCGGAAGTGGTGGTAGCGGCGGACTCAAAGGCCGCATGATGCGCCGGATGGCCGGCATGATGGGGATGCCAGACATGAGCGGCATGTTGGGCGGTGGTGGTGGCGAAGGCGGCATGGACATGGGCGCGCTGCCGCAACTGCCGCCCGGCGCGGGTGGTGGCGGCGCGGCCGGCCGCAAGAAGTTTCGCAAGAAACCGAGACACAAGAAACGCAAGTAGCCAGTAGTCAGTAGTCAGTAGTCAGCATGAAGATGCTTTGCTACTGGCTACTGGCTACTGGCTACTGGCTACTGGAGGATTGAACTTGTTAGCCATTAGATTGATGCGGATGGGCGCGAAGAAGCGTCCGGCGTACCGGGTGATCGTCAAAGAGAAGCTTTCGAAGCGCGACGGCGCGTACCTCGAAAACGTCGGAACCTACGATCCGACGCGCGAGCCCGCCGAGGTGAAGCTCAAGATGGAACGCATCCAATATTGGATGGAGCGCGGCGCGCAACCGACCGACACCGTGCGCCAACTCATCAGAAAACAGAGGCAGTCCGCCACGCCGGAGGCTTAGTCTCAAGTCCAAGGTCCAAAGTCCAAAGTCAGTTTGGGCTCATGACTTTGGACTTTGGACCTTGAACTATGAAGGAAGCCGTCGAGATGATCCTCAAACGCATCGTCAGCGAGCCCGAGTCGGTGGACGTGCGCGAGATCGAGCGCGATCAGAAGACCGTGATCGTTGAAGTGCGCGTCGCCCAAGCGGATGTGGGCAAGGTCATCGGGCGGCAGGGTAAGACCGTGCGGGCACTGCGTTCGCTGCTGTACGCCGTCAGCGTGAAGCGGAACCGGCGCTACGTTCTCGAGATCGTGGAATGAGCGGGCCGGAGCGGGCGCGAGACGAAGCGAAGTCGGCGGACGCCGAAGACGGCTTAGTTGTCGTCGCCTGCGTCGTCAAGCCGCGCGGCATCCGGGGCGAAGTCGCCTGCGAGTTGCTGACCGACTTTCCCGAGCGGTTCGAGGGGCTCGAAGAGTTGATCGCCCTCACGCCCGCGGGCGAGCAATGCCTCGTCGAAGTCGAACGCGCATGGTTGCACGGTGGTCGCGTCGTATTGAAGATCGCCGGTTACGACAACCCCGAAGACGCGCGCGTGTTGGTCGGCTACCAACTGGCCGTGCCCGAGTCGGATGCGGTCGAACTGGAAGAAGACGAGTATTACGATTGGCAGCTTGAGGGCTGCCGCGTCGAAACCGTCGGGGGCGTCGAACTCGGCCGGGTGCGTTCGGTCTGGCACACGGGCGCGGCCCCGGTGCTGGTCATCCGGGGCGACGCGCCGGGCGCGCCGGAACACTTGGTCCCCCTCGCGAAAGCCATCTGCGTCGAAATCGACGTCGAGGGCAAACGGATTCGCGTCGATCCGCCGGAAGGACTCGTTGAATTTTAGATTGCGAATCCGCCCAATTGCGGAATTCGGATTGCGGATTTAAAGACAATTGGGTTTCTAATCCGCAATCCGCAATCCGCAATCCGAATTCCGCAATCGTTACATCCGCAATGCGCTTTGACATCATCACGATCTTCCCCGAGTATTTCGGCTCGGTCTTTGACTTCGGGATCGTGCGGCGGGCGCGGGCGGCGGGGCTCGTGGAAGTGGCCGCGCACGATCTGCGGCGGTGGGCGCACGACCGGCACCGGACGGTTGATGATCGGCCTTTCGGCGGCGGCGACGGGATGATCCTGAAGCCCGCCCCGATCTTCGAGGCGGTCGAAGCGCTGGCGGGCGCGGCGGCGAAGAACGAGTTCGCAGGCACACGGAGGCGCGTTGTGCTGCTGTCGCCGCAGGGCCGAGTGTTTACGCAGGCCGTGGCTGAAGAGTTGGCGCGAGGGGCGGATCAGGTCGTGCTACTCTGCGGGCGCTACGAAGGCGTGGACGAGCGCGTGGCCGAGGCATTGGTAACGGACGAGTTGTCGATCGGCGACTATGTTCTATCGGGCGGCGAGCCGGCGGCGGCGATCATGGTGGACGCAGTGGTGAGGTTGGTCCCCGGCGCGCTCGGCAGCGAGACCTCGGCCGTCAACGAGTCGTTCAGCGACGGCGCGCTCGACTACCCGCACTACACGCGCCCGCCCGAGTTTCGCGGCCTGCGCGTCCCCGAAGTGCTGCTCGGCGGCCACCACGCCGAGATCGCCCGCTGGCGCAGGCAGCGCGCGCTGCTTAAGACCGCGCGCAACCGCCCCGACCTGCTGGGGCGCGTCGCCCTGAGCGAAGAGGAACGGAAGTGGCTCGCGGAAGCGCCGGAAGACAATTTCTGATTTTAGATTTTAGATTTGCGATTGACTGAAAGCGTCGATCCCAAACTTGAGCTTTAACTCTGAAATTTCAAATCTAAAATCTAAAACCGCAAATCTAAAATCACTGGAGTACAGACATGAACCGTTTGGATGCGATCGAGCAAATTCAGATGACGAGGGCGGTCCCGGACTTTCAGCCGGGTGACACGGTGCGGGTGCACGTCAGGATCAAAGAGTCCGAGACGAAAGAGCGCATCCAGATGTTCGAGGGCGTCGTGATCGCGCGCAAGGGCGCGGGGGTGCGCGAGACAATTACCGTCCGCAAGACCAGCTTCGGCGTCGGCGTCGAGCGCATCTTCCCGCTCCACGCGACCATCGTACAGCAGATTGACGTGACCAAGCGCGGCCGCGTCCGCCGCGCCAAGCTCTACTACCTACGCAACCTGCGTGGCAAGGCCGCCCGCATCCGCGAGCGCGACACACGCAACACCGCGCAAGCCGCTGCCACAAGCAAAAAATGATGAATGCGGAATGATGAGTGATGAATGAAAGCAGTAGTCAGTAGCCAGTAGCCAGTAGTCAGTAGGGATTGACTTTGCTGGTAGTTGGCGGTGGCGACCGAGACGCCTTTCCCGTTGTCAGATGTTTCTACTGACTACTGGCTACTGGCTAC
>JBOGOY010000330.1:0-5330 GCA_050748185.1 Pyrinomonadaceae bacterium | reverse complement strand
CTCCTGGAGTTCTTCCTTGGCCTCGTCGACGCCGGCCACGTCTTTGAACGTGACGCGCTTCTGCTGGTTGTTCAAAAGCTTGGCGCGCGACTTCCCGAACGAGAGGGCCTTGTTGCCGCCCGACTGCATCTGCCGCAGCATGAAAATCCAGATACCGATGAACAGCAACAGCGGCGCCCAAGTGATCAGCATTGACCAGAAGAGGCCATTGCTCGCCGGCTCCGACTGCGCTTCGGCGACCAGCGCGGTGCCGTTCGCGTCCCTCTGAATCGCGAGATTCATCAGGTCGTCACGCAGTTCGCTGTCGATCGGCGTGTTGTACTGCTGACCGCTCTTATCCGTCGAGGCGACCTCGGCTTGCTTGATCGTCAGTTTATTGATCTGGCCTTTCTGAATCTCATTGACCAGTAGGTTATAAGCCAATGGCTTAACGTTGCGGCCCGCAGAGCGTGAAAACGCATTGTAGAGCAGCACCGCGCCGGCCAGAATGAGAACCCAGAAGATGATCTGTCTAACCGTAGAACTCAACTTGTTTATGCCTCCGATGCCGAACCCACTCCGTCGCCGGCATCCGCTGTCGCCCCCACCATTACTCTTGCCCGCTTGCTACGTCCTGACTGCCGGGCGGGGAGCTGGTACGTTCGCCCGGCCTTGTCTCGTGCCAGTTTAAGATGCCCTCGGCACGAGCTAAGTTGTGCTCCTTCCGCTTGCCCCCGGCGCGCGGAAAGTGTCAAGAGTTCCTCGCGAATCAACCCCCTTCGGCGGCCGACGCCGGGCGCGCGATGAAGGGCAGATTCCGCCAACGCTCCTGAAAGCCCAACCCGTAGCCGAAAACATACTCCTCGTGCGTCTCAAAGGCCCGCCAGTCAGGTTCGAGCGCGACGCGCCGCCGGTCGGGCTTGTCCATCAATACACACAGGCGCACCGACGCCGCCCCGCGCGCCTCCAACTGCTTGATCAGATATTCCTGCGGCACCCCCGTCTCCAGCACGCCCTCGACGAGCAGCAGATCGCGGTTGGCGACTTCGAGCGGGGTGATAAACTGTAAATCTTGGATTCCGCCGAGCGAGCGGTGATCGTAGCGCAGGAAGGTCGTCCGCAGCGGAGAGTCGATCTGGCGCAAGAGGTCCGCGAGGAACATGAAGCTGTCTTCGAGGACGCCGAGGATGGTCACCTCGCGTTCGCGGTGCGCGGCGGAAATCTCCCCGGCTACGGCCGCGACACGCTCCGCGATCTGTGCCGCGCTGTAAACTTCAACGATGCGCGAATTCATGAATCGTTCCCCGCCGCCAAAAGTTAAAGACCGCTCGCCGAGAGCGGCCCGCTGCAACCGGCTTAGATTCTAAAGGCCGCCATCCGCTTTTTCAACTTTAATCCACCTGATAACAACCACGAGCGCAAGAAATACGCGCCGCTCATGCCCGCGGATGGACCGAACGGCGCGGCGCAACAGCCTCGGATTGTGCGCCGCCTCGGTCATCCGCCGGCCCGCTTTTCCCGCCCGGCCGCCGGCGGCACGCCCGAATCGCTGCCGTCTGCCGGACGATTTGCCACTTCCGCGCGAAACCATAGCCGGCCGAGCCGCCGCTCGACGACGCACCCGCCCGGCAACTCCGCCACGCGCCCGCCCCGTTCGCCTTCGAGCAGCCGCTCGACCGCCAGCACGTGCGCCAGTTCCACGCGCCGCAAGCTGCCCCGCGACCGCTTGAGCCACAACCTCAGAGCGCGCCGCCGCACCGCGACGTTCGCCCCGCGTAACACTTCGACACCAAGCGATACACTGCTGTTCCCCGGCTTTGCGTCTCCGACGACGGCGAGCAACGTCGCCGCCTGCTCTTCGAGCGCCGCCGCGTCCCCGCGCAGCAACTCCGCCGCCCGCGCCACGGCCTCAACCGCGCGCGGGTTAAAACTCTCCAGCAGCGGGACGAGTTGACGCCGCACCCGCACGCGCTTAAAAGACTCGTCCTCGTTCATCGCGTCCGCACGCGGTTTGACGCCGCGCGCGCGGCAATAGCTTTCAGTCTCGGCCCGCCGCGCCCAACCGAGCAGAGGGCGCACGAGTTTCACGTCGTCCAACTCGTCTAAGGGCCGCACCGGCGACATCCCGCCTAAGCCCTCGGCCCCGCTCCCGCGCAACAGCGCCAGCAAAACCGTCTCCGCCTGATCGTCCAGCGTGTGCCCTGTCAGGACGAACCGCGCCCCGCTCGCGCGCGCCGCCCGCGCCAGAAACTCGTAACGCGCGCCCCTCGCCGCCTGCTCCAAGTTGTCACCTGTCGCGCCCGCGCGCTCCGCCACCGATGCGCGCGCGGCCACGCACTCGTAACCCAAACCTTCCGCCAATTCTCCCACCCAGATTGCATCTCCCGCCCCTGCCTCGCCGCGCAGCCCGTGGTCCAGATGCGCGACCGTTAATTTCCAACCGAATCGCCCGGCCTTCGTTAATTCGTCCAACGCCAGCAGCAGCGCGCACGAATCCGCCCCGCCCGAGACGGCGATGACCGACGGCTCCCCGGCAGACGGCAGCGCGAGCCGCCGCCACTCGGCCAGCAAGCGCCGGGCGAAGCGGCTCACCCCGCGACCAGACATCGGGCGGGCGGCTGGTTCAAACTTCTGAGACTCTCTGCCGGTCATGTCCGTCTCGGCTCTCCCAATCCCACGCATTCCGCCAGCGCGAGCCGTCAGACCTAAGGCCGAAGCCCAGCACTCTGCCACAGACGCGCGCACTCGTACATCACCCCGCCCGTGACGACGTACTGCGTGCGGCGGATGTGGCTAATTGATTCGAGCGGGTTGCCGTCAACGACGATCAAATCAGCGCGCTTGCCCGGCTCAATCGTGCCGAGTTCCCGGTCAAGTTTCATGACGCGCGCCGGGACGATGGTCGCCGCCTGAATGGCCGCGAGCGGCGTCAGACCGGCCTGCACCAGCAATTCCAACTCGCGAAACTCCGTATGACCCGGCGCCACGAGATCCGTCCCGACCAGAAGAGGCACGCCCGCCCGGTGCAGCGCGAGCGTGAGTTTCAAAGACAACTCCATGCTCGCCCGCGCCCGCGCTCCCACCTCGGGCGGCACGCCCATCGAGCTAATTACACTGGACAGTTGGTAAGGCAGCTTTTCCATTCCCGGCTCGACTGAAGCGAAGGACTTGTCGCGTGGGAACAGGTTCAGCTCGCCGCGGGCCAGCGTCGGTTCCACGACCGTGCCGCTCCGCTTGACGAATTCGATGTTCGCGCGCGCTTCTGGTGCCTGGGGATCGAAGGGCAGCGGGGGTTGGACGCCGGGTTGCGGCCGGAAGTCACGCGGGCGCAACAGGCGAAAGAGAAAGCTGACGTGGTTGATCTGGTCCATCCCGGCCTCGACCGCCTGAAAGACGTTCATACCCGTAGGGACGTGCCCCGTCACGGTCAGGCCGAGCCGGTGCGCCTCGGCCGCGACAACGGGGACCAGTTCCGGCCGGAGCGACTGGTATATCTTAATCTGCTCGAAGCCGGCCCGGTGGTACGCCTGCACCAGTGCGCGGGCCGCTTCCGGCGTCTCGGCCGTCGCACTACCAAGCGCGTCGGGGCCGCTGTCCACGTAGCCCGCGAGCAGCAGGCGCGGCCCCAGCGCGCGGCCTTGCCGGATCGCGTCGCGAATTGGCGCGATGAATTCCAGTTCGTTCGCCGCGTCACGCATCGTGGTGACGCCGGCGGCCAGAGAGGCCGGGAACCACTCGGCCTGCGTCGCGTGCGCGTGCATGTCCCACAGGCCCGGCAGGAGCGTCTTGCCGCGCGCGTCGAACACGGCCCAGCCCCGCGGCACTTTCACTTTCGCGCGTGGGCCGGCGGCGAGGACGCGCCCGTTTTCCAAAAGCACTACCGAGTCCGGCACCGGCGCGCGCTCCGTGCCGTCAACCAGCAACCCGCCGACAACGGCATAGCGCCCCTGCCGAACCGGCTCGATCTCGCGCTTCAGGGCCGCGAGTTGCGCCGACGCCTCTTCAGCGCCCTTCGCGACGAAGAGCGGCAGCGCCGGCTCAAACCCTCCACGCACCGCCTCGAAGCGATCCATCTCGGCGTCGGCCCCGACCAGCGCGACGAGGCTCTGCGCGCGATCGAACCACGCGACGAAACGTCCCCACGCCACGCCCTCGATTGAATAGCGCTCCAGTTCGTGAGTTGTGCCACCCACGTTGACGCGATCGCGCCCGAGCAGAGTGAAAGACGCTCCGCCGCCGGGCAGCAGCGGTAGTCGCCCTTTCGGGTGGCGCTGCTGCCAATAGCGGAATAACATCGTCTGCTGCGCGACGGGGACCAATCCGCTGGTCGTGAAGAAACGAGCCGGCACAGCGACCACCCGGCTCGCCCCGCGCTCGCGGATCGTCGCCGTCGTTCCGTCGATCTCAATCGCGAGATCGACGTCCGAGCGCGTCGAGGTGCGCCCTTTAATCTCGAAACTCCGCGGCGTGAGATCATCACGCCGCACGCGCAGACTGGCGGCGAGCGGGACTTTGTCGCCGACGAAGGTCAGCTCGAAGTTCGAGGTGAGCAGCAACGACTCGCCCTCCGGCCTGATCTCGAAACGTTCCTCGCCGATCCGCCGCTGATACTTGTAGAGGATGTATGTGCCGCTCTCGCCTGCTTGCGCGACGGCGACGGTCTCGGCGGCCGTGGCCATGCCGAAGAGCAGCGACGTAATGGCAGCGCACAGTGAGATGACGGCCGCGAGTTTCAGCGCGCGCTCGGGCATAAGGGTTGACATGCTTCGAAATCCGCCCTGAAAGTTTTCGCTTTCGTCGCGCGGGGCGACTGAACGTTTTCGCACGGACGTGTTTACGGGGGAAGCGGGCGGAGAGTTGCGCGCGTCGTGCCTCGGGATACGCTCCGCTCGACCCGCCCGGCCCGACGCCGCTGAAAGTCGCTTTGGACGCCGCGGGCGATCTTGTCCATAATGGCGCGGAACGTTCACGCCTTGGCCGACGACTAAATTCTGGATTCGGGCACAAAGCCCACTGGTCCCTCTTACTGTCTATGAGCGCTTTTGAAACAACTGTCGAGAAGATTAACCGGCTGGACGCGGTGCAGATGGTGCTGCGCGTGTTGCGGCAGACGACGGGAATGCGGATCGCCCTCGTGGCGCGCGTCACGGAAGACTCGTGGACGGCCTGCGCCGTGCTGGACGAGGCCGGCTTCGGGCTCAAGCCGGGCGATCGGCTCGACCTGAGCACTACTTATTGAAGCGTCGTCACGGGCGCGGTCGCGCCCCTGCTGATCAATCAGGCCAGTGCCGACGCGCGTTTCCGCGAACACCCGGGGCTGAAGCTCTACGGCATCGAGAGCTACGTCGCCG
>JBOGOY010000329.1:4918-5335 GCA_050748185.1 Pyrinomonadaceae bacterium | reverse complement strand
ATGCTCATCGGGTCGGTGGCGACCTCGGCGCGCCCGGTCTTCGAGACCACCTTCGTCACCTCGGGGAAGCGTTTTAAGACCCTCTCGACTTCGGTGACGGTCTTGACCGACTGGGTCAGCGACACGCTCGGCAGTTGCTGGACTTGCAGCGCGAGCGACCCCTCGTCGAGGCGCGGGATGAACTCCGAGCCCAAGAGAGGGAACAGGGCGAAGCTGATGAGCACCAGGGCGGTTGCGACTGCCAGCGCCTGCGCGCGGCTGCGGTTCATAAAGGATAGTGCCGGGCGGTAGGCGCGCTTCGCGTAGCGGACGGCGAAGCTCTCGCTTTCCGAGACGTGCCCGCGCAAAAGGTAAGTCATCGCCGCCGGGACGTAGGTGAGCGAAAGGATCAGCGAGCCGAGCAGCGCGAACACCACC
>JBOGOY010000329.1:0-4908 GCA_050748185.1 Pyrinomonadaceae bacterium | reverse complement strand
CGTCAGCGCCATCGGCTTGAACATCTTGCCCTCGATGCCGGTCAGAGACAGGATCGGCAGGTACACGATGGCGATGATCGCGACGGCGAACACGACGGGGCGGCCCACCTCGACGCAGGCGTCGAGGATGGTTCGCCCGGCGGGCTCTTTTGAATTCGCGTGCTGCGCTTCCGCCCGCCGGCGCACGGTGTTCTCCACCATCACCACCGCGCCGTCCACGATCAGCCCGAAGTCGAGCGCGCCGAGGCTCATCAGATTCCCCGACACGTTGAAGACGCGCATCAGGATCGCCGCGAACAGCATCGAGAGCGGGATGATCGTCGCCACCAGCATCGCCCCGCGCCAGTTACCCAGGAGCAGGATGAGCACGATGATGACGAGTATCGCGCCCTCAATCAGGTTCTTTGCTACCGTCCAAATTGTCCGGTCGACCAGCTCCGTGCGGTCGTAGAACGGGATGAGTTGGACGCCCTTCGGCAACGTTTTCTTCACCTGCTCGATGCGCTCTTTGACCCGCTCGACGACCGTGCGCGAGTTCTCACCCTTGAGCATCATGGCGATGCCGGCGACGATCTCGCCCTCGCCGTCGGCAGTCACCGCGCCCTGCCTGACGGTCGCGCCCTCGGCCACCTCGCCCACGTCGCGCACGAAGACGGGCACGCCCTCCTTGCCCGTCTTGACGACGATGTTGCTGATGTCCTCGGCTTTTTCCACGAGCCCTATGCCGCGCAGCAGGTACTGCTCGGAGCCGTGCTCGATGTATGCCCCGCCGACGTTCCCGTTGTTGCGCGAGACCGCCTCCAGCACGTCGCGCAGGGTCAGCCCGTAAGACTGCAACTTCGCCGGGTCGAGTTTGACCTGATACTGCTTCTCGTAGCCGCCGAAGCTGTTGACCTCAGTGACGCCGGCGACGCCCAACAGTTGCCGCCTGACGCTCCAGTCCTGAATCGTCCGCAGGGAGGTGGCGTTATAGCCGCTGCCGGGCGCGGCCTTGAGTTCGTACTGGTAGATTTCGCCGAGCCCCGTCGAGATCGGCCCCATCTCCGGCGAGCCGATTGATTCCGGTATCTGCTCGCGCGCCTGTGAGAGGCGTTCGAGCACGAGCTGGCGCGCGAAGTAGGTGTCGACCGAGTCGTCGAAGACGACCGTCACGGCTGACAGGCCGAACTTCGAGACCGAGCGAATCTCCTCGATGTCCGGCAGACCCGACATTGCCACCTCGACCGGGAACGTGATCTGCCGCTCAATCTCGAGCGGCGCGAGCGAGGGCGCGGCGGTCAAGACCTGCACCTGCACGTTGGTCACGTCGGGCACGGCGTCGATGGGCAGGCTTCTCAGACTGTAAATGCCGGCGGCGGCCATCATCGCCACCAACAGCATGACGAGCAGGCGCTGCGAGACAGCGAAGCGAATGAGTCCGTTAATCATGAATCGTTATTCCAAACTTTTGTTTTTACTACGGCTGCAACGCGCCGCCGGTGCGCGGGGCGTACATGATGAGATACACGCCGATGAGGCACAGGGTGGCTCCGACGACGTCCCAAGTGTCGGGACGCTGCCCGTCGATCCACCAGCCCCACAGCATGGACATCAGGACGAAGACGCCGCCGTAAGCGGCATACACCCGTCCGAATTGCGCGGGCTGAAGAGTCGGTATGACTCCGTATCCGACGAGCACCAACGCCCCTAGCGCGCCGACCCACCACGCCCATCTTTCACGCAGCCATAACCACATCAGATAGCCGCCTCCGATCTCCATCAGGCCCGCGAGGATAAAGAAAGCAACCGAACGTATTACCGTATTGTTCATCAGTGTCCGTGCTCCCCCATTTCGCCCTTCTGCGACTGGGTCTTTAAGGTGAAGCTGCCCTTCGTGACGACCCGGTCGCCCAACCGCAGCCCGCCGAGGACGCGATGGTAGCCATCGCTCTCGCCGCCGATCTCCACGTCTCTCACCTCGAAATGCCCCGGCTCGTCCGTCTTCGGGATGAAGACCACCGTGCGGTCGCCGATACGCTGGACGGCTTCGGATCGCACCACCATCTCCTCGCCCGTGGCCGCGCCCGTCCCGGCCTCGAAGCCGACTTCGACGAACATCCCTGCCTTGAGCTGCCCGTTCGGGTTGGCCACCTCGACGCGGACGCGCCCCGTGCGCGTCTCCTCGTTCAGTTGCGGATCGATGTAGTTGACGCGGCCGGCGACGGCGGACTGTCCCAGGACGGCGGAGGTGATCCGGGCCGGAGTCCCCGGCCGCACCTGGCCGAGCTGAGCTTCGGGGACGTTGGCGATGATCCACACGGTCGCGAGGTTCGCGATGGTGAACATCGACGTGCCGGGTTCGACGCCCGCGCCCGCGTTGACCAGCCGCTCGGTGACCGTACCGGAGACGGGCGCGCGCACCGCGACGAGCGAGGTGTCATGGCTGTGATCGTCTTCCCGCTCGCCCCGCGCCACCGGAGCGCCGAGCGCGCGCATCTCGTCGCGGATGTGGTTGACGTCGACCCGCGCGGTCTCGACGGCGGCCCGCGCCTCCTGTAGCTCGCGGTTCAGAGAAATGTTGTTCTCGAAGTCGTACCGCGCTTTCGCAGTCCTGTAAGCGGCCTCGGCGGCGACGAGGTCTTTACCCGCGCCGGCCCCCAGCTCGATCAGTCGCCTGGTGCGCTTGAGCGTCGCCTCCGCCTCGTCGAGCTGCGCCTTCGCCGTCAGAACGGCGACGCGGTTCTCGGCCCGCTGCACGCGCTGGAGGTTGCGCTCGGCGAGCGCGAGTGTGGTCTCGGCTTCGTGGAGCTTGCCGTGCATCTGCGCGAGCTGCGGGCTGGCGATGACGGCGAGCGTTTGGCCGGCACGCACCGCGTCGCCCAGCGCGACGTTGACCCGCTCGACGCGCCCCCCGACGAGTGGGGACGCCTGCTGCGTCTGCTGCTGGTTGACCTCAACCGTGCCCGTGGCGCGCAGCAGCGACACGGCGGGGCGCTGCGTCACGCCTTCGATCTCGATGCCGGCGGCGGCGAGGGCTTCGGGCGACAGCTCGACCTCCTTGCCCGCGCCCCCGTGTTCGCCTCCCTCTTCGGCCCCGTGCCCTCCGGCTTCGGCGTTGACTTTGACGTCTGTGCCCGCACCCCCGCTGCGCCCCCGCCAGAGCAGTCCGAAGACGATGACCAGGGCGACGACGGCCACGAGGCTGACGAATAAAATCGTGTTTCGGTTATTCGGGCGCGGCGGAGCCGCCCCCATCGTCTTCACGGTATCGGCCTCGACGACTGATTCTTTACGGTCGCCGCCCGCTGTTGTCTCTTCGCTGACGCGCGTGACCTCGGAGGTCTCAACGACGCCCGGTTCGGATGTATTTGAGCTGCCGTCGTTTTTGTTGATGGGCTGATCTGACATGATTAACGATCCTCTTTAATGACCGGCGTGCCGACGGCCGACTGGAGGTCAGCGACGGCGCGGTACCGCTCGGAGAGCGCCTCGGTGTACTCGCGCTGCGAGTCGACGAACCGGCGCTGCTCGGCGATCAGTTCGGTGATGCTGAACGCCCCGAGCTCGTAGGCCGCGCGGATGGTCTTGATGTTCTCGTTCGAGCGCTCGATGACGCCCTGCTCGAAGGTGAAGAGCGCCGCCCGCGACGCCTCGTACCGGGCATATGCACTCGCCACTTCCGAGCGCACGACGGCTTCGAGGAACTCGCGCCGCGTCCTGGCCTGCGTGACGGCCACCGCCGCTTCGGCCTTCGCGCCCTGATTCTTGTTGAAGACGGGGACGCCGACCGAGACGCCGAAGGTGAGCAGCTTGTCCTTGTCGCGCAGCACCCCGACGGGCGTGTCGTCGAAGGATCCGCGGCTCACCGTGTAGCGGCTAAACGCCGTCACGTCGGGCGAGCTTTGTGCGCGCGCCAGCCTGAAGCCCGCCTGCGCCACCTCTTCGGTCAGCCGGGCGAGCCGCAGGTCGGGGCGCGTCCGCAGCGCGATCTCAATCGCCGCTTCTAGCGAACCCGGGGGCGCGGGCAGAGCCGGCGCGGCGAGGCTCTCGCGCAGGCGCAGCGGCTCTTCCGCCGGGACGCCGGTTATGCTCTTCAGCCTGATGAGCGCCGACCGCAGGCGACCTTCGACGAGCGCGCGGCGCGACCGCAGGCGGTCGACCTCCACGCGCAACAGGTTCAGCTCGATGGGCGCGCTCTCGCCCTCGCTGACGCGCGCCTGCACGACGACCGTGGTCTGCAGGTCGAGCCGGTTTAACCCCTCCGTCGTTTCCAACTCGCGGAGCGCGCCCAGCGCCTCCGCGTAAAGCGCAAGCACCTCGCCGGAGAGCCGCCGCTCACGGTCGGCGATCTCGGCTTCGGCCGCTTCGACTTCCGCCCGGGCCAGCTCGACCCGCCGGCGGCGCTGGCCGCCGAGTTCGAGCGGCAGCGACACCCCGACGCTCGTCTCGCTCTCGCCGCCCGAGCCCGTGAGCCGCCCCGTGGTCTGCTCGAAATCGACGGTGGGGTTTGGTCTGAGACCGGCCTGGCGTAGGCGAGCGCGGGCGCGTTCGATGTCGAGGCGCGCGGCGACCAGTTCGCCGTTCGAAGACAGCGCCCGCCGGACGAGGTCGGTGGATGAAGCCCCCTGTACCGGGTCAGAATAAAGAGCTGCGGCGGATGGCGCTGCCGCGCCAGTCCGTGCGGCACGGACTGGCGGCGTCACGGCGGCGGCGGATCCCCCCGGCAACGCCGCGCTCACTTCCGGCGACGTTTGAGCAGATACTGAATGCCATGGCAAAAGCATCCAGGCCGCGACAAGGCAGAGCTTCGCCGCGAGATCGAACTTATAAAAAACAGGACTATGCATCCTTCACCTTTCGGAGTGAACGTGGCGCAGGGCGCGCGACGTACCCCACACGGGGGCGGACACGGCGCGCCAAGGGCTCGGG
>JBOGOY010000328.1:0-5336 GCA_050748185.1 Pyrinomonadaceae bacterium | reverse complement strand
GGGTGATGCCGGGGCAGCCCGACGGCGTCGTGACGTTGCACCTCGGCTATGGCCGCTGGCGCGCGGGCAGCGTCGGCACGATCCGGGACGAGAAGCCAGACGACTATAACGGTTTTCAGAACGCTTACCTGATCCGCACCTCGGACGCGCTCTCTTGGGGCACGGGCCTCAACGTCACGGGGACGGGCGACATCTACTCGCTCGCCTCGACGCAACTCCATTTCAACATCGAAGACGACCGCGAGATCGTCCGCTCCGGGACGCTCGAAGAGTATCGCAAAGACCCGCACCTCAGGCCGCACCATGCCGGCGGACACGGCGAACCCACCGCGGGCGCGCGCGATAGCGGCAGTAAGGCGGAAGGAGATGAGGGGGAGGCGGCCACGGGGCTCGGGCCGATGACGATGTACCCCGAATACCCTTACGAAGAAGGCGAGCGCAACTCGCGCGGCTACAAGTGGGGCATGGCGATAGACCTTTCGGCGTGCGTCGGCTGCAACGCCTGCGTCGTCGCCTGCCAAGCGGAGAACAACATTCCCGTTGTCGGCAAAGATCAGATTTCGCGCGCCCGCGAGATGCACTGGCTCCGCATCGACGCTTATTTCCGCGGGGCAGCCGAGAACCCGGCCGGCGTCTGGTTCATGCCGGTCCCTTGTATGCACTGCGAGAACGCGCCGTGCGAGCCGGTCTGCCCGGTCCACGCCACCGTCCACAGCGCTGAGGGGCTCAACGACATGGTCTACAACCGCTGTGTCGGCACACGGTATTGTTCCAATAACTGTCCGTACAAAGTGCGCCGCTTTAACTTCCTGCTTTATCAGGACTGGAACACGCCCAGCTTGAAGATGATGCGGAACCCCGAAGTGACGGTGCGCTCGCGCGGCGTGATGGAGAAATGCACCTACTGCATCCAGCGCATCGAGTACGCGAAGATCGAGGCCGAGAAGGAAGACCGCAAGGTGCGCGACGGCGAAATCATCACGGCCTGTCAGGGGGCGTGTCCGACCGCGGCGATCGTCTTCGGCGACTTAAACGATCCGAACAGCCGCGTCCGCAAACTCCACGAAGAGCCGCGCCGCTACGACCTGCTGGCCGAGTTGAACACGCGGCCGCGCACCGTGTACTTGGCGTCGGTGCGGAATCCGAATCCCGAGATTGGGTGACAAGTGACAGGTGACAGGCAAAAACGGATAACGACGGACCATTACCTCTCACGGTTCACTAAGGAAACGCAATGTCAAGAATCGATCAGCCACACGACGAAGTACGCCGAAGCGATTTGCGTGAAGACGAAATTCACTTGACGCCGGCCGTCATCGAGCCGGGGCACACGTTCGGGTCGGTGACGGACAAGATCAGCACGCTGGTGCTACGGAAGGGGACGCCGCTCGGCTGGTACATCGGCTTCGCCATTTCGTTCGCGGTGATGAACGTGCTGATGTTTACGATCGCGTACCTGCTGCTGACCGGCATCGGCATCTGGGGCAACAACGTGCCCGTCGGCTGGGCGTTCGACATCATCAACTTCGTCTGGTGGATCGGCATCGGCCACGCCGGCACGCTCATCTCCGCGATCCTGCTGCTCTTGCGGCAGGAGTGGCGCACCTCGATTAACCGCTTTGCCGAGGCGATGACGCTTTTCGCGGTAGCCTGCGCGGTGATGTTCCCGCTGCTGCACACCGGCCGCCCGTGGCTCGCCGCCTATTGGCTATTCCCCTACCCGAACACGATGGGCATCTGGCCGCAGTTCCGCAGCCCTCTGCTGTGGGACGTGTTCGCGGTCTCGACCTACGGCACCGTCTCGGCCCTCTTCTGGTTCGTCGGGCTGATCCCCGACTTCGCCACGCTGCGCGACCGCACCAAGAGCAAGGTCGGCAAGGTCATCTACGGCGCCCTCGCGCTGGGCTGGCGCGGTTCGGCGCACCACTGGGCGCGCTACGAAGCAACGTACCTGTTGCTCGCCGGCCTCGCGACGCCTTTGGTGCTTTCGGTCCACACCATCGTGTCGTTCGACTTCGCGGTGTCGCAAGTGCCCGGCTGGCACGCGACGATCTTCCCGCCCTACTTCGTCGCGGGCGCGATCTACGCCGGTTTCGCGATGGTGCTGACCTTGACCATTCCCTTGCGGAAGTTCTACGGCCTCGAAGACTTCATCACGCTCCGGCACCTGCGGAACATGGGCAAGATCATGCTCGCCACCGGCCTCATCGTCGCCTACGGCTACACGATGGAAGCGTTCTTCGCTTGGTACAGCCAGAACACTTACGAGCAGTACATGATCATCAACCGCATGACCGGCCCTTACGCTTGGTCCTACTGGGCGCTGATCCTGTGCAACGTCGTCGTGCCGCAGTTCCTCTGGTCGAAGCGCGTGCGCCACAGCACCTTCGCCTTGTTCGCGATCTCTTTGGTCGTCAGCGTCGGGATGTGGCTGGAGCGCTTCGTGATTCTCGTAACGAGTCTGCACCGCGATTTCCTGCCCTCATCGTGGGCGATGTACCGGCCGACGATGTTCGACTGGACGATGTTCATCGGCACGATCGGGCTGTTCTTTACGCTGCTGTTCCTGTTCATTCGCTTCCTGCCGATCATCTCGATCTTCGAGATGCGGACTATCTTGCCGCAGGCGGAAGTGGCGAAGGAGGAAGCTGCGAAATGATGAACGATGAATGATGAGTGATGAATGAAAGACAATCCGCTCTTCATTCATCATTCATCACTTCGCATTCATCATTTCGTGAAGGTTGCTTATGAGGAAATCAACACGACCGCCGACTTACGGCTTGATGGCCGAGTTCGACAATCCGACCGATGTGGTGCAGGCGGCCGAGCGCACCTACGGCGAGGGCTACCGGCGCATCGACGCCTTCTCGCCCTACCCGATCGAGGCGCTGTCCGAGGCTGTCGGCGTCCACTCGACGAAGTTGCCGCTCATCGTATTAATCGGCGGCATCCTCGGGGGCTTGGCCGGGTACTTCATGCAGTACTACGTCCACGTCATCGACTACCCGTTGAACGTCGGCGGAAAGCCTCTGCATAGTTGGCCGGCGTTCATCCCGGTTACTTTCGAGTTGACGATCCTCGGCGCGGCCTTCGGCGCGGTCTTCGGGATGCTCGCCCTAAACGGGCTGCCCGAGCCGTACCACCCGGTCTTTAATACACCCAACTTTGCGCTTGCGTCGCGCGACCGCTTCTTCCTGCTGGTCGAAGCGACCGACCCGAAGTTCGACCGCGAACGGACGCGCGAGTTTTTACGCAGCCTCGGATCACGTGAGGTGACGGATGTACAGCACTAAAGCAAAGGGGAAAGGCGAAGGGCGAAGGGCGAAAGTGAGAACGCGCGCGTCGCGACTGATTTCTCATCGCTTGTTCTTCATCTTTCTCCTTTCGCCCTTCGCCTTTCCCCTTGTCGCTTGTCGCCAAGACATGCAGGACACGCCGCGCTACGAGGCGTATGAGGCGGGCGACACGAAGTTTTTCGCGGACGGCGCGGCGTCGCGCCCGCTCGTCGAGGGCACGGTGCCGCGCGGCGCGCAATATCGCAACGCCGACGCTTATCTCTACACGGGTAAGGGCGATCCGAACGGCGGTGGCCCCCTGCCCGCTTCGGCGGCGGCGACGGGCGGCGTGCCGGCCGCCGCGGCTAACTTGAACACGGGCGCGGGCGGCGCGCAGCCCATTGGCGACGTGAACGTGAGGGGCAACACCGCAGGCGGCGTGCCGGCAGGAGGCGCGGCCGGGGCCGGGCCTTATGCCGGGCCGGACGTGTTTCCGTTCCCCATCACAGAGAACGAGTTGACGCGGGGGCGCGAGCGTTACGAAGCCTTCTGCTCGATGTGCCACGGGTTGACGGGCGACGGCGATGGCATGATCGTGCGGCGCGGATTCCGCCGGCCGCCCTCGTTTCACAGCGAGCAGTTGCTCGAAGGCAACGCCGACGCTTCGCACTTCTTCGACGTGATCACCAACGGCTGGGGCGCGATGCCCGACTACGCCGCGCAGATCCCGGCCGAGGATCGTTGGCGAATTATCGCTTACGTCCGCGCGCTGCAACTCTCTCGCCGCGGGACCGTCGAAGACGTGCCGGCCGACAAGCGCGCCGGGTTGAGCGGTGGTGGCGGCGGGCAGCAACAGCAGGGACAGCAGCAGCCTCAACATGGAGGGACAGACCACTGATGGACGCCGCCAACTACCAAGCCCCGCCCGCCGTGGACCGCTATCAGCGACTGGCCCTCATCGTCGGAGTGGCGGCGCTCGTCGTGTTCTCCGTCATGGCGTTGCTGCTGGGCGGGCCTTTGCAGTTCTATCGTTCTTACCTTGTGGGATTCGTCTTCTGGTGCGGCATCGCCATCGGCAGCCTCGCGATCTTGATGCTGCACCACTTGTCGGGCGGCGCGTGGGGTCTCGTCGTCCGCCGCATCTTCGAGGCCGCGACGCGGACGGTGCCGCTGCTGGTCGTTTTGTTCATCCCTATCGTCGTCTCGCTCTACTACCACCCGGTCGGCTCTGACGGCCACGCGCAGGCGCTCTACGAATGGTCGGATCACCACGTCGTCGAAACCGATCCGATCATCGCGGCGAAGGCCAAGTATTACCTGAACCCGATCTTCTTCATCCTCCGCGCCATTTTTTACTTCGCGGTGTGGGGCGCGCTCGCGTTTCTGCTGAGCCGCTTCTCGTGGCGGCAGGACGAGACGGGCGACCCGCGCCTCAAGGACTGGATGCAGAACCTGAGCGGCCCCGGCATCCTGTTGTTCGGCCTGACGGTGACGTTCGCCGCCGTGGACTGGATGATGTCGATCGAGCCCCACTGGTTCTCGACCATTTACGGCCTCTTGATCATGGCCGGCTGGGGAATGACCGCGTTCGCGTTCGTGATCCTCGTGGCCGCGTCGCTCGCGCAACACGAGCCGATGTCGCACGTCTATCAGCCGTCGCACTTTCACGACTACGGCAAACTGCTGCTCGCCTTCGTGATGGTTTACGCCTACTTTTCCTTCTCGCAGTTCCTGATCATCTGGTCGGCCAACCTGCCGGAAGAGATTCCGTGGTACCTGCGCCGGCTGCGCGGCGGCTGGCAATACGTCGGCCTCGCGGTCGTCCTCTTCCACTTCGCGCTGCCGTTCGTGCTGCTGCTGTCGCGCACGCTGAAGCGCAGCTATCAGACTTTGAGCCGCGTGGCGTTGCTGTTGCTCGTCGCGCGTGCGATCGACATGGTCTATCTGGTGTCGCCGGCCTTCGTCCACGAAGGGCAGTCGCCGCACCTGAACCCGCTCGACTTCGTGACGATGTTCGGCCTCATCATCGGCGTCGGCGGCGTCTGGCTCGCCTATTTC
>JBOGOY010000327.1:0-5342 GCA_050748185.1 Pyrinomonadaceae bacterium | reverse complement strand
GGGGTATAGAGATCGTAGCGCAAGCCCAGATTCAACGTCAGACGCGGCGAAACGCGCCACTGATCCTGAAGGTAGCCAGCGTAGTTCTCAAAGCGCAGGTCGCGAATCGCCGGAGCGCCGAGTTGGAAGCCCGTCTGCGCGTTGACGAGATTGGCCGTCAGACCGCCGCCACCAATGATCCCGCCGAGGAAGTACCGGAGACTGTTGGCGCGCGCCAGTTCCGTGCCGTTGATGCCGCCGGGGAAGAGGCCAGCAGTCAGGCCGGGAGTGTTCGGGTTGCCAGTCGTGCCGATCGTGAAGGTCGGCGTCGTGCCGGCGAAATTCAGCGCCACGATTTTGTAACCCTGATACTGGGCGCCGAAGCGGAGCGAGTGATTGCCCCAGAGGTACTGTGCATTGTCCTGCAGGTTGTAGTAATCGGTGTTGCGACCCTGACTGCGGAAGGTGCCTTCAGGGTTAGTCACGAGCAGACCGCCGAGCAGGAAGTCTGACGCCACGCCGCTCTCTTGGAAGAACGGCTCGCTGCGCTGGTAGCCCCCGCGAATCTCGTTGGTGAAATTCGACGTCGGCGTCATGTTGTAAGCCGCGACATAGAGCGTGGTCGGCCCACCCTGAAAAACGTAGGGTCTCGTCTGGAAGCCAAACGCGAGGTCGTTGCGGGCGTTATTTTCGTTGGTCCGCTTGTAGACGAAATTGAGGGCGTTGTTGTTGTTGATCTGCACGTCGAAGCGACCTGTGACGGCATTGCGTTCAACGGGCGTTGACACGTTGAAATTCAACACCTGCGTGAAGTTGGTGCCGGTGGCGATCCCGTTGGCGCTGGTCGGCAGGTTGCTGAGGATGCGGCTCTGGATCAGGGGATCGACTGTTAACGCGCCGCCGGCATTCGAAAAGACGCCCGCGTTGGTCCCCCCGAAGTTGAGCCCCGTCCCGGTGAGGGGGTTGACCGTCACCTGCTGTCCCGGCGAAATGCCCGCCGGGCAATTAGTGGTACAGGTGGCCGTGTAAGTAAAGCTACCCGTGCGCGCGGCGGGCAGTAAGGTGGTGGCCGCCGCCGACGCTTGCGAGGCTTGCCGGAAGCCCTCGTAGTTGAAGAAGAAAAAGGCCTTGTCCCGGAGGACCGCCGGGCCGCCTTCACCGAAGCGCGGCAACACCGCCGGGCCGCTGAACGACCCGCCGAACTGGTTGCGGTTCAGGAACGGGCGTTCCACTCGGTTAAAGTTGTTGAAGAAGCGATTAGCCCCGAAATACGAATTCCGGTTGAACGCATAGAGCGAGCCGTGGAAATCGGAGCCGCCGCGTGGCGTCACGAGCTGCACAAGCTGCGAGCCACCGGAATCGGCTCCCGCGTTTTGCAGGATGACGGTGAATTCGCCCGTGTCGTCAACGGTGGGGCGATCCTGCACGAAACCGCCGACGCGGATAAAATTGTCCTGCACGTTCAGACCGTCGCGCGTGTAATTCGTCACCGAACTGCGCTGGCCGTTGATGGAACTGCTCGTCGCATTAACGCCCGGCAGCAGGTTGAGGAGGGCGAGCGGGTTGCGCCCGTTGAGCGGCAACTCTTTCACCTGTTGCGGGCTGATCGTGGCGCTTAACTCGCCATTCGACGAGTTGACGACATCCGCACCGGCAATCACTGTGACGGTCTCCTCGACGCCGCCGACTTCGAGTGACGGGTTGAGCGTGTATTCTCTACCAGTATCAATCTTCAACTCGGTAGCGGAAAAGCTTTTGAAGCCCTGCGCCGAAATTTTGATGGTGTAAGTACCAGACTCGAGCTGCGCGATGACAAAGGTGCCGTCATCCGAAGCAGTCACAGTCCGCTCCCTCCCTGTCTGATTGTCGGTGGCAACGATAGTTGCGCCGGGGATGGCCCCGTCTGGGCCGGTAATCGTGCCGGTCAGTCGCCCAGAGGTCTGAGCTGATGCTGCGAAGGCACATAGGTAGACAGCGAGAACAAGAAGAGTCAGTTTTCTCATAGATAGGCTCCTTCAGAAATTAGCTCTTACTTTCTGTGACCCCTGCCCCGACGTTGCAGGTGGCAAGGGATATTCGAACTCGGAGTTTCCACCCCGGCTGGTTAAGGGCTGAAAGCTTATTCGACGCGGCGCGGGGCAAGTGCGAGGTGAGAACTCAAATGTGCCTTCAATCTTTACTCAGGGCAAAGAGATTCCGTGAAATCGGCTCCACTTCCTCTCATATCAAATTGAGCTTTTCGCATACGGCAATAATTGTTCCCCGCTCCGAAGCGGCGTGAATACCTCTTTTCCCTTAGATTTAATACCCTTAGTGAGTCTTGTTTTCCAATTATTTGGATTAAGCTTCAATTTTATGGACAAACGACATAAGACTCTCGCGAAAACAGGGTATCGGGGGTTAATGGCGTCAGGAGCTAACTCACGAAAATAAAGAAAGGGCGTGACTCCCTTATAAGGAGTCACGCCCTTGCAGTCGTGTATTCGGCTGTCTGCGACAGTCAGGAGTTAGAACTCAAACCGCGCGGCGAACTGCACGATGCGCGGCGCGAAGGTCGAGGTGATACGCCCGAAGTTGACGCTGTTGATGCTCTGATTCTGGCTCGCAAAGAAGTTGGCACGGTTCAAAACATTAAACGCCTCGGCGCGCAACTGAATTCTGGTGCTCTCCGTCACCCGAATGTTTTTGATCAGGCCGGCGTCCCAGTTAAAGAAGGTCGGCCCGTTCAGGAAGAAGCGCTCGAGGCTGCCAGTCTGACCGGGCGCGTTGTTGAAGAAAACCTGACCGGCGAAGGGCGTCGAGCCAAAGCCTTCGGCCCCGCGGCCGGTGCCGGCGCAGGTCTGGAGGTTCAAGTTGATCACCGACGGGTTGATGTAGAAGAGGCCGCAGGGTGTATCGAACACGCCGACGAGGTCTCTGATCTGGCCCGTGTTGAGCGATGTCTGCGGCGTCTGGCGGGTTGCGCGTGCCGCGCCGCGGTTCAGTGTGCCGCGTGGGTCGGAGATGTTGATCGGCGCGCCCGAAGAGGCGCGGATGATCGTGGTGATCTGGAACCCGCCGAAGATACGGTCAATCGCGCCGCCGCTGTTCAGGAAGCGCTTGCCCTGCCCGAACGGCAGTTCGTAAATGGTGTTGAAGTTGAACACATGCGTCTGATCGAAATTGACGCGCGAGTACTCCAACTCGGGCTGCGCGTTGTCGAGGTTCGGCTCGAAGCGCGTCTGGTTGTTGTCGCTGGCGATGCTTCCGCCGCTCGCGTTGCCGAGCGTCTTCTGGAACGTGTAGTTGCCTTGGAAGTAGAGGCCTTGAGCGAAGCGGCGGCGCAGTTCCACTTGCAACGCATTGTAACGGTAGCTGCCAAAGTTACCCACCAAGTCGGCGACGCCGGTGTTCGGGTTCGCGAGGAACCTGACCGTGCCGGCCAGACCGTTCTGGATATAAATGGCCGCCAAATCGGCGGGCGTGCCGGCGATCAACTGGCCCTGAACCGTCGCGTTGGTGAGCAAGCCGCCACCAGCGAGATTCGAGAACACCGACAGCGCTTGGCTGCCGGCGATGCTCGCATTAAAGGCACCGCTGACCGGGATGGCCGGGTTGGTGGCGTTAGCCGTTGTCGAAAGGACTAAGTTTTGGCGCGCGCGGTTGAAGTCGGCGAGGAAACCGTTGTTTCTGATATCGACTTGGTTGAAGTCGATCGCCCTGATGAGGTTGTTGCTGCGCCCGCCCGCGTAGCGGATTTCGAGCGCGGTCTGGAAACCGATCTCACGCTGGATGCCGAAGTTGTACTCCATCGTGCGTGGAGTTTGCAGGTTCGGGTCGATGCCGAACACGGTACCGAAGGAGCTGAACGCCGCCGTGTTGTTAGTAGCGAAGCCGCGCGGGAGCGTGTTGAAGCCCGGCGCCGGGATGAGCGGCAGGGCGTCGGCACGCGCGTTGAGCGACGTGGTCCCGGTCACCGGGTTAATTGCGTTGACCGTGTTCGATAACCCTTGATTCAAACCGACAGAATTTTGCTGCGAGACGACGAGATCGTCGTTGACGTAGCTGATGCGGAAGCCGCCGCGGATCACCGTGCGGCCGTCGCCGCCAAAAACAGCGCCGAGGAACTTGTTCTTGAACTGCGGCGAATAGGCGACGCTGATGATCGGCGCGAAGTTGTTCCGGTCCGTTTTGTAGAGCCGGTTGCCGCCGCCGGCGTTGCCGCCGACGAACTGGTAGGTGCCGTTGGGATTGAGAATGGCGGCCACGGGATCGGACCCTTCGGGAATCGCCGGCTCGATGAACAGCCCGCTCTTTTCCCTGAGGGCCGTGTACAACTCGTACCGCAGGCCGAGGTTCAACGTCAGGCTGGGGGTCAAACGCCACTGATCCGAAACGTACAAGCCCAAGTTTTCATACGCATAGAAGCGGCGTTCCTCTTGGCCGGAGAGGAAACCGGAGTCTTGGCTGCCCACATTGAGCGTCTGGCTGCCGCTGCCGACGATGCCGCCGAGTAAGGCCAAGAGGCCGTTGGCGGTGCCGCGCTGAGCCGTCGAGATGCCGCCGGGGAACAGCATGGCGTTGGTAAATTGGGCCGTCGTGATCTGCGGCGTGTTGACGTTGGTTCCGAGCGCGAAGGTCGGCACCACGCCGAAGTTCACGAACGAGTTAATCCTGAAAGCTTGGAACATGCCGCCGAAGCGGAGGGCGTGATCGCCCCACAGGTAATCGGCGTTGTCTTGGATGTTGAAGTAATCATTCTCGCGGCCCTGATCCAAGAAGGTGGTTTCCGGGTTGCTGATGAGAGTCGGGGTGATGAAAACGTCGGGCGTCTGCGACGTCTTCAGGAAGACCGGCGTGCTGCCGATATAGCCGCCGCGCAGTTCGTTGGTGAAGCTCGGAGTCGGCGACATGCGGTACGCGAGCGCGATGAACCTAGGATTCGACGGCTGAACCACGTCGGGGATGTTGTCAAAGGTATTCGACGCATCGCTCCGCAGATTTTCCTCTTCCGTGGCGGTGAAGACGCCGCTGATCGAGTGGCGCGCGTTGATGTCGTAATCGACGCGGCCAGTATAGCTGTCGCGGTCCTGATCGCTCTTCTGATTGAAGGCAAAGCCCGTCGTATTCAGTTGATCGCCGATGTCGGTTCGGTTGCCGGCGGTCGGGATGGTGTTCAGGAAGCGACTCTGGATCGCCGGGTTGATGCCTCGCGGCGGGTTGGTCCCTCCCAGCGAAAGCGAGAAGAGGTTGACGGTGCGCGTGCCACCCGCATTATCCACGTAGGTAAAGTTGCCGTTGCGGGCGCTCGGCAACAGGATGGTGCGCGTCTGATTGGTCGCGGTGCGCAGGCGCAGGCCCTCGTAGGAGCCGAAGAAGAAGAT
>JBOGOY010000326.1:0-5347 GCA_050748185.1 Pyrinomonadaceae bacterium | reverse complement strand
ATAATTGTGAGCACTTACGCTAAAGCCGAAACCTTGGCCGGCGCGGTCTTCGCGCCGCTGGGGTGGGCCAAGTCCGCGGGGCTGGTCGTCGGGTTCAGCTTGTTGACGGCGCTGGCGGCGCAAGTGGTGATCCCGCTTTATCCGGTGCCGATCACCGGACAGACTTTTATGGTGTTGCTGACGGGAGCACTCTTGGGTTCGCGCCTCGGCGCGTTGGCGATGGCGGCTTACGTCGTCGAGGGCGCGCTGCTGGGGCTGCCGTTCTTCCGCGGCGGCGGGGGCGGCATCCTGCACTTGTTGGGACCAACCGGCGGGTACCTTTTGTCGTACCCGCTGGCGGCGTTCGCCGTGGGGTTGCTGGCGGAGCGCGGCTGGGACAAGCGTTACTTGACGGCCGCCGCGGCGATGGCCCTCGGGTCAGTCATCATCCTGCTCTGCGGCTGGCTCTGGCTGACCCGCTTCGTCTCGTCTCCCGCCGAGGCCTTCCAAGTGGGCGTCGCGCGCTTCCTCGTCGGCGACGTGGTCAAGATCGCGCTCGCCGCGGCCGTGTTGCCGACGGGGTGGGCGCTTGTCGGCCGGCGACATAGAGAGCCCCGCTAGAACCGAGTCAATCAAACGACATCAAGCCCTCCGACCACGCGGCCGGAGGGCTTGTGCCGTGTCAGTTTGCTTCTTGGTTAACAGCCGACTCTCCCGTTTTGACATCTCACGGCGGCACGTAATATGTTCCTCTTGGATCATTCGGCGCGCCCTCAGTACGTCAGCCAGCGCGCTGCGGCCGACACGGCCCGCGCTCCTTCTTCCCGGCGCGCCGAACGTCACTCAAACCTCAACCCGGAGACCTCGAAGATGAAACGCACGACCTCCTCAGCCTTCGCCCTCACATTATGCCTGTTGCTGGCGATCGCCACCGCTCACGCCGCCCCGGCCAAAGACGCTTGGACCAGCGTGCGCTCGCGAAACTTTCACCTCATCGGCAACGCCGGCGAGAAAGAGATTCGGCAGGTGGCCACACGGCTCGAACAATTCCGCGACGTGTTCACGCGCCTGTTCCCGCAAGTCGCCTTCAACAGCCCGGTTCCGACCACGGTCGTCGTCTTTAAGAGCGACTCTTCGTTCAAGCCCTTTAAGCCCGTAGTGGACGGCAAAATCTCGGACGTCGCCGGCTACTTCCAGTCAAACGAGGACGTCAATTACATCACGCTCACCACCGAGAAGCGCGCGGAGAACCCGTACCGGACGATTTACCACGAGTACGTACACCTGTTAGTGGACAACAACGTGGGCAAGGTGTCCGCGCCACCGTGGTTCAACGAGGGCCTCGCGGAGTATTACAGCACCTTCGACGTGGACGACCAGCGCAAGGTCCGACTTGGCGCTCTGATCGAGAACCACCTTCTGCTGCTCAGGCAACAACAGATGTTCCCGCTAAAGACGCTGCTCGACGTTGACTATTATTCGCTCCACCGCAACCAGCACGACGCGCGCGGCATCTTCTACGCGCAGTCGTGGGCGCTGGTCCACTACCTGATCCAAAGCGACGGCGGGAAGCGGCTGCCGCAGATGGCCCGCTACTTCGACCTCTTGGCGAACAACAAGCCGACCGAGCCCGCCTTTCGCGAGGCTTTTCAGATGGACTTCGCGGGGATGGAGAAGGAACTGAAGAACTACGTCCGGCAAAACAGCTTCCGCCTGAACGTCGCCACCTTCGAGCGCAAACTGGAATACGACGCGACGATGCAGGCCACGCCCCTCAGCGATGCCGAGGCCGCGGCTTACCTCGGCGATCTGCTGCTGCACACGAACCGCCCCGAAGACGCCGTCGCGCGCCTCGAACAGGCGCTCGCCCTCGATCCGAAGTCGGCGATGGCCCACGCCTCGCTCGGCATGGCGCGCCTGCGCCAGAAGCGCTTCGACGAAGCCAAGCAGCATCTGCGTCAGGCCGTCGCCTTGAACGCGCAAAATTATCTCGCGCACTACTACCACGCCTATACGCTGAGTCGCGAGGGAATGAGCGAGTCAGGTTCGATCATGAGTTACCCGGACGAGACGGCGGGCGAGATGCGCGCCGCGCTCGCCAAGGCGATTGAGTTGAAGCCCGACTTCGCCGAGTCGTACCGCCTGCTGGCGTTCGTCAACCTCGTGTCGAATGAGCGGCTTGATGAGTCTGTCGAACTGCTCAAGCGGGCGCGCGCCCTCGTGCCCGGCAATCAGGAGTACGCGCTGGTGCTCGCGCAAATTTACATGCGACAGGAGAACTTCGACGCCGCGCGCCAGACGATCGAGCCCCTCGCCCGCGCCGCTTCCGAGCCGCAGATGCGTGCCAGCGCGCAGTCGATCCTGAACGCCATCTCAACCATGCAGGAGCAGTCGGCGCGCTTCAAAGCGATGCGGGAAGAAGCAGCCAACGCCGGCCACAACGCCGGCCAGACATCGGGCGAAAGCGGGCATTCCCCACGACTGAAGAGGCGCGGCGAGGAGGGCGCGCCGCCGCCGCCGCAAGACGGCAGGACCGAGGAAGAGTTGGTGGCCGAAGCCATGTCCGAAGCGATCCATGGGGCGTTGCGGAAACCGGAGGGCGACGAAGTACGCATCCGCGGCCTGCTGACGCGCATCGAGTGCGGCCCGAAGGGGATCACCTTTCACGTCAAAGCCGGCGACCGGCTGCTGAAACTGCACGGCCCCGACTTCAACAGCCTGCACATCATGGCCTTCACGCCGGAGGCCGGCAACGAGTTGACCTGCGGCCCGCGCAAGGTCGAGAGCGCCGCCGTCTTCACCTACCGCCCGGCGCAGGATGCGCGCGCCGCCAAAGTTGACGGCCAGATCGTCGCGCTGGAATTCGTGCCGGCGAAATTCGATTTCAAACAGTAAGCATCCCGGTCGCGACGGACGTAGCTCAGTTCCGTATCAAGCGAGTAGAATGCACGGCGTTCGTCGTCGTGCATTTCTTTTGTCTTGAGGAGCCATCATGTACCGCATCAACGTGCGCTCGCAAGAGCGCGAAGAGTTGGTCGAATTCACGGATGAGGTGCGTCGCAGACTGCGTGAATCCGGGGCGCGCGAGGGGATGTGCGTCCTCTTCGTCCGGCACACGACGGCCGGCCTGACCGTCAACGAGAACGCCGACCCGGATGTCGCGCGCGACATGCTGCACGCGCTGCGGACGCTGGTCCCCCAACAGGGCATGGACTTTCGCCACGGCGAAGAAAATTCAGACGCGCACATCAAAGCCACGCTCGTCGGAGCGAGTGTCACCGTCCCCTTCCACGACGGGGAACTGCTCCTCGGGCGCTGGCAAGGGATCTTTCTCTGCGAATTCGACGGCGGGCGCGAACGACAGGTGATCATGACTTTAATGTGTGGTGAGGGAATGGCCTCTTTATCTTGAGCAGGACGACCGAGGCCGCTCCAAGATGTGTTGGTTAAAGGTTAATTGTTGGGCAAAGCCATCAGTAGCTAACGCCTTGCCTTGATGTCGTAGGCCCATAATGTCCCGAGATCGCGAATGTAAAGCCTCCCGTTAGCAATCACCGGATACGCAAACGCCCCCTCCGGAAACGGTCCCGCCTGTTTCTTCTTCGGTTGAGCCGGCGGAATGAAGCGGCCCTTTTCGCGATAGCCTTCAGGGGTCGCCTCCACCAACGCGACCTCTCCATTTATTCCGTGAAGGTATAAAAGCCCATCGGCAGAGGCTATCGAACTCCAGCCGATACTCTTGTCCTGCCATTTCACCTTACCCGTAGTGAAGTCAGCCGCGACCAGCGTCGCCCCGGCTTCGGTGCCGTAAAGATTTTCACCAACCACCACCGCTCCACCGATGCCGTTCGGAAGTCCGCGCTCGAAGTAGACCTGCTCCGCGGCGACTCCTCCGCCGCCGCCCGTCTTTAAACGGACGAGTCCGCCTCCGACGCCGAGGGCTCCGCCGTACACGTACCCGTCGCGCGCGACCGGCGTGAAATACTGCGCCGGCCCCTTGGCCACCTCCTTGTAACGCCAGAGGAACTGTCCGGTCTTCGCATCAACTCCGACTAGCCCCCGGCTCAATAACTGCACGTATTGTTTGCGGCCCCCTCCTTGCACGACAACCGCCGAGGCGTAACCCGCGGGGTCGCCACCCGGGACCGCCGACTTCCAGACCAGCGCGCCCGTCTTTTTGTTCAGCGCCACCATTGTGGCTTGCGCGCCACCGGGGGTGACGACCACGACGTCACCATCAACCAACGGAGACTCGGCATAGGCCCATTCTCCCGGCTGGCCGCCGAATTCTTTCCGGATGCTCTTCTGCCAGCGAATTTTCCCGCTCTTGGCTTCGAGGCAGGCGAGGTCGCCGTCCGAGCCCAGCACGTAGATAAAATTTCCGTCAACGGTCGGAGTGGACCGGGCCTTCGGGTAAGGCGGGTTCTGATTCGGGTTGCCGACGTTGCCGACGCGCGTGGTCCAGATAGGTTTTCCATCCTGAGTTGAGAGAGCCTGAACAAACTCATTCTCCATGCCGCGGTTGCTCATCAGGTAGATTCGCGTTCCGACGACCGCCGGCGTCGAATAGCCATCTCCGATGTCGTTCACTTGCCAGAGCAGTTTCGGTCCCTCCGCCGGCCATTGTTTAAGCAGGCCCCTCTCCTGCGATACCCCGTTACGTTCCGGACCTCGCCATTGAGGCCAGTCGGAAGTCGAAGCAGCCATGTTGGCAGACCCCGTCACGGACACGGCTAAGAAACACAAACAAAGCGCTGCCATGGAAGTTAGCAATCGTGATTTCACTGTCTTCTCCTTCTGACTATTGTAATTACTTCAGGGTATTGCCCCCCTTCACTAATAACGATCAGTTTCACGAAAGGTTTACACCGAACTCGAGTCCTTCGGTGTGATTCTTCTCAAGGCGAACTACATCAACGGCGACGATTCTCCCATCTTTACAGTCCGGGAACACAAACGAGAGAGTCTTGCGAGGGCCGGGCAGAAGGCGCCACGACGGATTAGGTGGATTCTGCCAAGTGCTATCGTAGATATATCCGGCCGCGGGACTGTGGCGAAACCGGCCGCCCCCTGTTGTCGAGGCTCTCACCTAGCAGGTCACATTGATGGGAGCGTCACTGTCAGGTCTCCTATGACGTCACCAACTTCGCAGGAGAGCCGGCTGGCTGACTACTCGCCCTTCTCACTACCACGCGCGGGACCAGCGCGGCCCCTTGTGTGCTTCGTCGCGGAGCGGGGAGTTGATGCCGGCGCGCAGTTCCAACAGGCGGCCTAAGAGCCAGAGCAGATCGGAGAGGCGGTTGAGATAGGTGATGACCGGCGCGGGCGCTTGCTCGTCTATGGCGATTGATTCGTTAAAGCGCACGAC
>JBOGOY010000325.1:0-5372 GCA_050748185.1 Pyrinomonadaceae bacterium | reverse complement strand
ACCTGAAGGCCGCAACTAATCGAGCACATGCTACGGACAACTGACCACGGACAACGGACAACTTCATCAAAGCTATGACTATTACCTGTCCGCAGTGTTCCGCGCGCTTGGTCATCGAAGACGGCAAGATGCCGGCGCGTCAGTTTACGGTGCGCTGTCCGAAGTGCCAGCAGGTCGTCGAGGTTCAACCGCCCGTGCCAGCAGTCGAGCCGGCCGGCGGCCCGATTACGCTCGGCGATCTGGACGTCGCCTCAAAGACACGCTACCAGAAGCCGGTCGCGGCCCCCGCGTTCAAACTGGACAAGCCGGCCGACGCAGGCGACGCGCCGACGGCAGCGCCGCCACCACCCGCCCCGACGCCAACCGAAGGGACACAGGATTTAACGCGCCTGCTCACAGCCGCGTTGCAACAGGCTCTGGCGGCTTCGGCTGTCGGCGGGAAACTCGCGTTAGGGACGTTTGACCGGCCGGGTATCGTGGCCGACGGCGTGCCCGAACAACGCCGCGCGCTCGTCTGCGCCGATCCCCAGCAGCGCTACCGGATCGCGCGCGTGCTGGCCGAAGGCGGCTACGAAGTCTTCGTCGCCGAGGACACGGCGCAAGCCATCGAACGGATGCGTGAGGACCACATGCACGTCGTCGTGCTCGACGCCAATTTCGATCCGGAAGAGAAAGGGGCGGCCTTCATCCGGCGCGAGTTGAGCGCGCTCAGCCCCGCCGCCCGCCGCCGCACCTTCTACGTCCATCTGTCTGCGGACCAGCGCACCGCGGACCCGCACGCCGCTTTCGTCAATCACGCCAATTTCGTTCTCCACCCGGAAGACATCGACGACCTGCCCTCGTTGCTCGCCCGCACCATCCGCGAATTCAACGAACTTTACCAAGACTTCAATCACGTTATGCGGGCCGCCGGGATATAGCCGGAAAATGATGAACGATGAATGATGAGTGATGAATGAAAAGCAGGCTGTCTTTCATTCATCACTCATCATTCCGCATTCATCATTCCTTTCGTTGACGCTGTCGGGCGCGGCTTGTATCTTACGGGCTTGCGCCCGACTTCGTTTTTCACCTGAAGAAGATGGCCACGCTCGTCGAACAACCTGCCCCGCAAATCGACTCCACCGGCGACGGCGGCGGAACTCCGCACCGGCACGGCCATCAACACGACCACGGGGCCGCGCGCTCGCAGCGTGGCCGGCGTCGGCTGCTGACGGTGCTCGGGCTGACCGGCGCGTACATGGTGGCCGAGGCCGTGGGCGGCTGGTGGACCGGCTCGCTCGCCCTGCTCGCCGACGCCGGCCACATGCTGACGGACGTGGCCGCGCTCGCGCTTGCGCTCGCCGCGATCTGGTTCGGCTCGCGCCCCGCCACCCCACGCAAGACGTTCGGCTATTACCGCCTCGAAATCCTCGCTGCGCTCACCAACGGCGTCACCCTCGTCCTGATCGCGCTGCTTATCTTTTACGAAGCTTACGAACGCTGGTCCGAGCCGCGCGTGATCCAGAGCGGTGTGATGATCGCGGTGTCGGCCGGCGGACTTGCCGTCAACCTCGCCTGCGCGTGGTTGTTGCACGGCGGGCACGAAGAGGACTTGAACGTGCGCGGCGCGTGGCTGCACGTGATGGGTGACGCGCTCGGATCGGTCGGCGCGATCGTCGCCGGCCTGTTGATGTGGGGCTTCGGCTGGTACGAAGCCGATCCGCTGGTGAGCGTCCTGATCGCGCTGCTCATCGTCTTCAGCGCGTGGCACCTGATCCGCGAGTCGGCCAATGTCCTGCTGGAGGGCACACCCGCGCACATCAACCTCGCCTCGGTCGAAGAGTCGATCCTGCTGACCACGGGCGTCGAGGGCGTCCACGACCTCCACGTCTGGACCATCACCTCCGGCCGCGAAGCTCTGAGCGCGCACGTCGTCCACGCCCACGACGTATCGCAGCCCGAGTTGCTGAAATCCCTGCGCGTCAAGCTGCATGATCGCTTCGGCGTGGACCACCTGACGATCCAGATGGAAACCTCCGACTTCGAGGACGAGACGCTTCACTTCTGTCACAACGGCGTGGCCTGCTTTCGCTCGAAGCAGTAGCCAGTGGTTAGTGATCAGTGGTCAGCTTTGGCTTGCTACTGACCACTGACCACTGACTACTGGCTACTGTTATGGAAATCAACCTCCTGCTTACCCTCGACCTGCGCGAACAGGCGGCGCTGCAGGCGGCGCTCGTGACCCACGCCGCGCCGGATCACCTGATGACGCTCGCGCTCTCCGGCGCGTGCCGCCTGCCGACGCTCGCCGAGGCCCGCCAATTGCGGGCGTGGCTCACGCAGGCCCGCGCCGGCGAGCGCGACTTCGAGGCGCTCGAAGTGATCGAGCGGGCGCTCGCGCGGTTCGGGGTGTGAGCTTTATGGCAGTTCTGGCATGGCCTACGGGCAACTGCTAAACTGTGCCTTCGGAGGACTTGGCTAATTTCGTGGCATCCCGGTTTTGTCACCGAAAGATTTTCTGAACGGGTTCGGCATACATTGAAGACCGAACTAGCATACGGCGGCGGGCACATTTCCTTCGAGGACACGGCGGGGCGCTTCGAGGTGCTTGTGCCGGCGGAAGCGTCGGCCGAGCGTCCACTGTCCGACGGGGAATTGGGCGCTTTGATCGATGACCCGATCGACTCGCAGCCGCTCGAAGACATCATCTCGCCGGGCGAAAGCGTGCTCGTCGTCGTGTCGGATGCGACGCGGGCGACGGCCTCGGGCCAAGTCATCAACCTGCTCGTGCGGCGTTTGGTCCAGTTGGGCGTCGCGCCGGGCGACGTGCGGATCATCTTCGCTACCGGCATTCACCGCCCCGTCAGCGCGGCCGAGAGACAGGAACTGCTGACCCCCTTCATCACGCAGCGCGTCCGCGCCATCGTCCATCACGCCGACGACCCGGCGCAACACATCAACCTCGGCGCGACCGAGCGCGGCACGCCCATCGAGATCAACCGCGCGCTCGTCGATCATTCACACGTCATCCTCACCGGCGCAATCAACTTTCATTACTTCGCGGGCTTCACCGGTGGCCGCAAGAGCATCTGCCCCGGCCTCGCGTCGGCGCACACCATTGCCGCCACGCACCTGCTCGCGCTCGACCCGGCGGGCGGCGGGCGGCGCGCAGGGGTGGGCACGGGCCGCCTCGACGGCAACCCGGTCCACGAAGAGTGTGAACGGATCGCGGCTGAGGTCGCGCCTTCGTTCTTATTAAACACGGTAGTTGACGAGCGTGGCCGCGCCGTGCGCCTCTACGCCGGCGACTGGCGCGCGGCCCATCGCCTTGCTTGCGCCGAGTTCGCCGACGCGCACACGATCAGGATCAAGGAGAAGCGCCCACTCGTGGTCGCGAGTTGCGGCGGCGCGCCGCACGACCTCAATTTAATTCAGGCGCACAAGGCGCTCGACATGGCCGCCCACGCCTGCACGGAAGGCGGTCGGATCGTCCTCGTCGCGGAGTGCCCAGAAGGTGCCGGCCGTCCAGATTTCCTGCCATGGTTCGACGCGCCCGACGCGCGCGCCCTCGCCGACAAACTGCTTCATGATTACGCCGTCAACGGCCAGACCGCGTGGGCGCTGCTCGACAAGGTCGAACGCTTCAACGTATCGCTCGTCTCGACACTCGCCGAAGCGGACGTGCGCCGTATGCGGATGCGGCCGTGTCGCACGATCGCAGAGGCGCTCGCGCAAGTGGACGACCAGTACGCGCCGGGTTACGTGCTGCCGCGCGGCGCACACTACATGCCGGTCGTGGAAAGTGGCGGAGGAGGTTAGCGCCGGCTTCGGCCTGCCGGCTCTAAACGTGAAACCGTTGTCGCGTCAGTTTCAGCCCCGGCAGGGGCGGCAGATTATTAGCCCACGGCGTCAGCCGTGGGGATTACACGACCAGAACGAGCCGAAGCCCCGGTAGGGGCGAAAGATTCTCAAGGTTGAATTTCTTTCGCCCCTGCCGGGGCTCTGTTTTCAGCGCCGGCCATTGGTCCCACGGCTGACGCCGTGGGCCACTCTCTTTCGCCCCTACCGGGGCTGAAGTTTTATCGCCGGAGCAACTTCACCCGCCCGCTGTCTGCGGCGCGACGTAGCGCACCGCCTTCAACTCGCCAAGCGCTGCCAGTTTCTCGACAGATATTCGGCCGATGACGAGCTTTGCGCTCCGCGGCTCAAGGATGATCTCGAAGCCTATTTCTTTGAGTTGGGCAAGACCTTCCGGTGATCTGTCAATCAACCACACCTGAACCTCTGCTTTCCCGTCGCGGACGAATTTCTCCTCGCCCGTGCCCGGCTGCGCGACTTTCTTCCGCAAACGCTCGACGAGGGCCAAGATGGATGGGTGCAACTTCGCGCGGAGTTGCCGTCCCTCTTCAGTCTCGGCCGGCGCAGCGTCAGGTTCGGCGCTGGCGGGCAAAGCCGTCGGTGTCGTCCCGGACGGATCGAAGTTGTAGGTGATGACGCCGGTAATCTTGACCGGCTGGCCGGAGAGGACCGTCGGCGCGAACTTGCCCTGCTGCGCGGCCTGCACCGCGGATGCGGCGAGCAGCGGGTGGCCGGAAACGGCCGTCGCGGAGACGACGTTTCCGCTCTCGTCAACGGTGACTTGAACACTCACCGACCCGGAAGCGTTGGCGGCTCTGGCAACCGAAGGATATTGCGGTGTCGGCAGGCTGACGGCTTTGCTGTTAAGCACGCCGCCTGAGATAGGCGCTCTCGTCTGCATTCGTGAAATGGCAGGCACTCGATTACGCGAGAACCCAAAGCCGCTGCCCGAGCCGGCCGCAACTCCCATCATCATCTTCGCCGGGCGGCGTCTCCAGTAGGATTCTGCAAACTGTTCTTCTTCTTTGCCGAAGACGCCCTCGCGGCTGACACCTTCCGGCAGTTCGACCGGCACTTCGATGCGGCGCGGCTGACCGCCGTCGGTGACGATCATCTCCTCGACGGCGACGAAGGAAGTGAACTGTGTGAGTAGTCGAAATTCTAAGCCGAGTTGCGTGATCGTCTCGCGCAGGTCGTCGCGCATCACGCCGCGCTGCATCCCGCCGAAGTCCTGCCCAGAGAGATCGTCGATCCGTGCGCGCGCCCAGAGCGGGGCCAGCACGTCTCGGCGCGGCTCCGCGTCGGGGAACGCGACCGCGATCTCGCGCACCAACTCGCGGCCACGCACCTTGCCTCTCAAGCGAATGTTGCCGCCCGCCCCGGCCGTGTACCTGCCGGTCAGGACGACGGGCTTTGCGCCGAAGAGGTCAGGGATGCGCCGCGGGTAAACGTCCGCGACGGGCAGATGGGACCAGTCAACCGAGATGTCCGTGAGCAGCGGATGTCGGACGCGCTCGTAAAAACGTCTGGCC
>JBOGOY010000324.1:0-5386 GCA_050748185.1 Pyrinomonadaceae bacterium | reverse complement strand
ATCCGAGTTCGCGCAGGCCGAGCGCGTCGCGGTAGAAGCCGATCACTTCTTCGAGCCGATCGGTGGGCCGCGCGACGCGCACCTGTACGACCGGGAACTCGGCGGGCCAGCCGTTCGTGTCTGACATATCTTCGCCCTTTCAGTGAACACGCTTTTGATGCCGAAATAAGCTAACGACCGGCGAAGTAATAAGGGCGTGCCTGACTCTGTGGGTACGCCCTTTGGGCCGCCTTCGCCCGCGGCCGCTCACTTCAGGTTGAGCTTTTCGTTCTCGCCCGGCTGGTAGGTCTGCCCGGTGGCGACGGCCTTGACGAAGCCGATGGCGTGCGCGACGGCGCTCGAAGGCGAGTCCCAGTATTCGGCCTGCTCGACGGTGACACACAGCAACGCGAGGTCCGGATCGTCGAGCCCTTCGGGAAACCACGCCTTGAAGACCGGGTTCCAGAACTCTTCGAGACGCGCCCGCTCGCGCACCAGACGGGCCTTGCCCGAGACGGAGACGTAGCGCTGATCGTCTGGCCGCGCGTAGGCGACGCACACGTCGCGGTCGCGTTCGACTTCATCCACTTTGGGCGAACTGGCGCGGGTGAAAAACCAGAGATCGCCGTCGAACTCTCTTTCGAGCGTGTGCATCGGGCGGCTGCGGAGCGCGCCGTCCGGCTCGGCGGTGGTGAGCATCGCGATCTGGACGTCCTTAATTAGCTCGCCGAGTTTTTTGAGACTTTCGTTGCGGTCGGTCTGTGCGTTCATCAATGCTGCTCCTATCGGTCTGCAAGTTTTCAGAGGTTGGGGGACCAGGGGTAGTATGCTTGCAGGGCGTCACGAAAAGTTAAAGGGAAGTGCACATCTTTGGCCGGGGCGGCAAGGGGGCGAAATAAAAAGGCGCGCCCCGGAATGGGCGGCGCGCCTACTGAGGAGATGCCGTCGTGTGGACGGCTTAAGGCATGTTCCGGTTGCTCGGCCCACGGTTGGTGTTGTTCGCATTGCCGTTATTCGCGTTGCCCCGGTTCGTGTTGTTGCTGTTGCCGGCGTTCATGTTGTTGCTGTTACCCCGGTTCATGTTATTGGCATTGCCCGCATTCATGTTATTAGCGTTGCCACTGTTCATGTTGTTGGCGTTACCAGCGTTCATGTTGTTAGCGTTGCCGGTGGAGTTGGTGTTGGCGCCGGTTGTGGTCCCCCCGGTCGTCGTGCCTCCGGCGGCGTTCGTGTTCGCGCCGGTCGTTGTGTTCGCGTTGGCGTTGTTCGCGTTGGCGTTGTTGGTGTTCTCGCCGCCGGCGCAGGCGGCCCAGAAACTCGCGAGGGCGAGCAGGGTCAAGAGCGTGAAGGTTCGTCGCATTTCGTGGTTGCCTCCAGTTAGTTTTGATCAGATGGTCGTTCAGGCGTGCGGGCCACTTCGTTAGCGTCTTACCGCGCCCGTGGCCTGACGGTTCGCGGGGCGGCGACTCTTGACGCGGACGGCCACCACGGCCGTTCGCACTAAAAACGCTTTGACAGAACGATACCAGAAGTCGGCGCTTGCGTCTGTACACTTACGAACCGAACCGGGTCGGCGAAAATTCTTCAATCAGCTTGCCCTGCGGGCGACTGATCTCCCCTGACCGGCTACGGTGCTATCGCAACTTTAATTCGGTGAAGCTGCATTGCACAGCGCCTCTATCAGGCGTTGTCACCACAAGCGCGGGGCTTTGATGAGGTCAGTTACCGTTCGCGACAGCTGAAAAGGCTGCTCAGTCCGCGGGCGGCGGCGCACCACCACCACCGCGCTCGTGTACGAGCAGGTCGCACGCTCTTTGGCGTATCACGCGGCGCGGCATTCGTGATATACCGCAACACCAACAATCTCGCTTCCTTCGGCGTCGACGCGCGAGCGCTGTGAGTAGTCATGGAAACGAGTTCTCGTTGAGTGGCGATTCGACGCCGGTTGGAATTAACTGTCTCCCCGAAAGGATGGAAAACATGAAAGGTAAGCTAACTCGACTCACCCTCTTCCGGGCCGTGCCCCTGCTAGCGGTCGCGTTGATGTTGACCGGTTCGACCGTCGCGCGGGCCGTGCCGCTGGTCGGCCTTACGACCTCGAACAGCCTCGTGTTTTTCGACAGTGACAACCCTCGTGTGATCACTGACACGAAGCGCATCGTCGGCCTGCAGGTCGGCGAACACATCCTCGGGATCGACGTGCGCCCGGCGACGAAAGAACTCTACGGTCTGTCCAGCACCGGCCGCCTTTACAAGATCAACTTGATGACCGGAGCCATCGCACCGGCGGGCAGCTCGCCCTTCGCCGTTGCGCTCAGCGGGACCGCGTTCGGCTTCGACTTCAACCCTACGGTGGATCGCATCCGCGCCGTCAGCGTCGCCGGTCAGAACTTGCGTCTACACCCGGTGACCGGCGTGGTCGTAGACTTTGACGCCAACACCGCGGGCGTCCAACCGGACGGGGCGCTTGCCTACGCCGCGGGCGGCGCGAACGCCGGCCAGAACCCGAACGTCGTCGCGGCGGCCTACACCAACAGCGTCGCCGGCGCAACTGCGACCATGCTTTACAACATCGATTCCACTCTGGATGTGCTCGTAATCCAGAATCCCCCCAATAATGGGACGCTGAACGTCGTCGGACCACTCGGCGTCAATGCGTCGGACACGGCGGGCTTTGATATTGACGGGGGGAGCGGGACGGCTTTCGCCGCGCTGCATACCGGCCGCAGCAGGGGTTCGAGATTGTATACGATCGACCTGACTACCGGCACGGCGACCCTCGTTGGTCCCATCGGCGGAAGGGGGGCGATCCGCGGCCTCGCGGTGTTGCCGTCACAATAAAACTTTAACCGGCCGACGACGAAGTAAGGAAGGATGCGGAATGAGCGTCTGAGTCATCATTCCGCATCCTTTGACCGCCGCGCGCTTCAACGGCCGCGGGCCTGACGGGCATCAGAGCAGAGGGGCCATCGACTGTACGGCTTCCTCCGATGTGACGACGGGCACGATTTCAAAGTCCACCAAATCCTGCCAGTAGACCGTCCACTGCTGGAAGAGACGCGGGTCGTCACATTCCATCAGTTGGAAGCACCTATCGAAGTTGGGCTCGACCCAACTCACTACGTACTTCAATCCCTCCGGCATCATCCGCCCCTGCTCACGATACCGCCGGTAGACTGCCGCGGCATCGCCATTCTTGAAGCGCTCGATCACCATGAACAGCATTCCATGACCTCCCTGACACTCCTGTTGAAGCGCCACTCGGCAACTCAATCAGGGCATGGGTTCCTACTCAAGCAAGAGTTCGGGCCGGGGCGGCGCGGGCGCACGGCAGGCGCAGGCAGAAGTGCGGGCGTCTGCCTAATCCCTCTCGCACTCTCGTGCCGGGTCGGCGGAAAAAAAGCGGGGTCACGCATGGGCTACTGGGAGAAGCCGGGCGTGACCCCTGTTGTCCGCATGAACAGGCTGGAGGGAATGTGGCGGGATGGGTCGCAAGGTAACAGCACGAAGCTAACTCGCCATTAACGCCGGATTAAATATTCTTTACGAAAGAGGTCAACGCCGCCCGGCAGCGGAGAGCCCGCCGACGAGTTGCGCGTCCCAGACGAGCCAGTAACGTTTCTTCTCTTTCCGGGCGGGATGCCGCCGCTCGAAGGCGAGGCGCACGTAGCGCGTTTTGAAGTCGCCCGAGTCGGCGCCGGGGAAAAGTTTGAAGTGATACTCGGCGCGCTCGGCGAGCTGGAGTTCGCGGCGCATCTGGTTGATCAGCGACTCGCACTCTCCCGTCTCGGCCTCGGCCACGGCGTCCGCCGCGTTATGAACTACGTGCGCGATTTCATGCAGCACGGCCCAGCCGACGTTGAAAGCCGAGAGCGCGGCGGAGTCGCCACGAACGTGAGAGAAGTCTGCGAAGTCGATGAGGACGATGTGCGCGGGCGGGCGGCCATCGCCGCCGCCGGTCCAACGCCCCGGCACGACGCGGCAGAACACTACGTCGTCGCGGCCGCTTGCGTCTTCGAGCACAACTAAATTGTCTCCGCCGGCAGCCTCTTCGAGCAGCGCGCGCGCCGTCCGCGATCCGGCTCGCTCATTCGTCTGCGCGCCGGCGCTCCCGCGCAGCGCGCCGTCGGCGTCAAAACGTAGATGGGTCCAGCCGGTGATCTCGCGCAACCTCTCGGCCACGTTTTCGCGCTTGTCGGCGCCCATCTCAGGGCGGCAGACGACACGGCCCGGTCCGTGCATGATAGTGGCGGCCGGGGACGGCGGCGAGGCGCTGAAGGCGAGGCACAGGAAGAGCAGGCAACGGGCGGTTAAAATCACCTGTGCGCTTTCTGTGTTGTGAATTCTCGGGCGCACGTCACCACACTTCCTTTTGAATCAAAGGCTGTAAAAGCGCATGTGCGGGGGGCTCTTCAGCGGCGCATCTCCGGCGCGAGGGCTCGGGCGTGCGCGCCATCAAGGGCATGTTACCAGAAAGTTAAAGGAGTGTGTACGGAATGTTAAATAGGGAGTTGAACGCAAGTTGAACTAGTTGTCGGCGGGGACCAATAAGAGCGTGTTGACACGCTGCTGCTGCCACCACCCTAACCGGCTGTGTGGGAAGCGCCAACTATCGTACTTCGCACGGCCCTCTTTGGCCCGCGTGGTTGAAGACTTCGAGGAGGGGGCCGCGTCAGTTCAGAAGCGAAACACGGTGTCCAGTTGCAGGCGCGTCGCCGGGCGGTTGAGCGAACCGAGCGGGGTGACGCCGAAAACGCCGAGCAACCCGTTCGGGCGCTGCGTCACGATCCCCGTCAGCGAGACAATGATGCGTGGGTCCGCCGCGTAGGAGAGATTAAGGCGGTGCGCCCGCACGTCAGACTGCGGTGCGATGTCGGAGAAGTTAAAGGGTGTCAGCACCGCATCTTTCTCGATCCGCATGAACGTGTAATTGAACAGCACGTCACCCCGCTCACGCGCCCTCCCGATTCGAACTTCCGCCCATAGGCCGCGGTCCTCGTCGTTGCCGAGCACGCGATTGGTTCCCCCGGGGCCGCCAGACAGCACTACGTCGCGCGTCTGTGTGTTGCGGACGAAGTTGAACAGCAGCATGACGGGAAAACGCTTGCTGTGCGTCACGTCGAGGCGGCCGATGAGATCTACCAAGTTGAAGCCGGAAGACAGTCGCCCGTCGCGGTTCGTGGCATTGCTCGATGCGACTGAGACGCCAAGCGACGAGCCGGCAACGAGCAGATCGCGCGGAAGGGGGACCAGTGCCGTGACGGTCTGCGCCGGCGTCGTGGCGGTCGCCGGGATGTTGACGGCGACCGGGATTTGCAACTGTCCGCCGAAAACTTGCGCGGGCGTGATGAACTGGGCGCCGGAGAAATAGAGGTCGGCGGCCGAGACGGTGAGCGCTACCTGAGGG
>JBOGOY010000323.1:0-5386 GCA_050748185.1 Pyrinomonadaceae bacterium | reverse complement strand
CATTTGCAGCGTCTGCCGACCAGAAACGAGCGCGTCGTCGTGCCGCCGGGCGAGAACGCCGGCGTAGTGGATGTGGGCGATGGTTGGTGCGCGGCCTTTAAGGTCGAGTCACACAACCACCCTTCGTTCATCGAACCGTTTCAGGGCGCGGCCACCGGCGTCGGCGGCATCCTGCGCGACATCTTCACGATGGGCGCGCGGCCCGTGGCGGCGATGAATAGCTTGCGCTTCGGTACGCTCGACCACCCGCAGTACGGCCGCCGCAACCGCGCGCTGCTGGCCGGCGTCGTCGCCGGCATCGCACATTACGGCAACGCATTCGGCGTCGCCACAGTCGGCGGCGAAGTGGTCTTTGACGACGCCTACACTTTTAACCCGCTGGTCAACGCTTTTGCTTTGGGCTTAGTGCGCCACGATCAGATCTTTTTCGGCCGCGCCGCAGGGGTCGGCAACCCCGTTTTGTACGTCGGCGCGAAAACAGGGCGCGACGGCATTCACGGCGCGACGATGGCCTCGGCCGAGTTCGACGACGAGGCGTTAGAGAAACGTCCGACCGTGCAGGTCGGCGATCCGTTCCTCGAAAAGTTGCTGTTGGAAGCCTGTCTCGAAGCGATGCGGAGCAGCGCGGTCGCCGGCATACAGGACATGGGCGCGGCGGGCCTGACCTCTTCTTCGTGCGAGATGGCAGGCCGTGCCGAGACCGGCATCGAACTCGACCTGACACTGGTCCCCCAACGCGAGACCGACATGACCGCCTACGAGATTATGCTCTCCGAGTCGCAGGAGCGGATGCTCATCGTCGCGCACAAGGGGCGGGAGCGGCAGGTCGTTGACATCTTCCGCCGCTGGGACTTGGACGCCGTCGTGATCGGGCGCGTGACCGACACGCGGCGCGTCGAAGTGGTCCACCACGGCGAGAAACTGGCCGACATCCCCGTGGCCTATCTGACCGACGAAGCGCCGGTGTACCAACGGCCGATGCGCTCGCCGGGCGGCGTGACCGACGAGACCGTGCGCGACGAGGCTAAGCAGGTCATCACCACCGCCCCGCCCGGCACAGGGGACCAGCAGATGAATACCGTCCCGATTAACGCCTCCGTCGTGAACGCGGACGAATTGCACGAAATTCTCGAAGCGCCGAGCGGCGTGGTTTCGGACGCGAACGCGGATCACAACGAAAGTTTGCGCCGACTGCTGGCCGCGCCGACCATCGCCTCGAAACAGTGGGTCTATCGCCAGTACGATCACATGGTCAGGACCAACACGGCCGTTTTGCCCGGCGCGGACGCGGCTATCGTGCGGATCAAAGAAACCAGACGCGCGCTCGCGATGTGCCTCGACGGCAACGGGCGCTATTGCGCCGTCAGCCCGCGCGAGGGCGCGGCGCTCGTCGTCGCCGAGGCCGCGCGCAACGTCGTCTGCGTCGGCGCAAAACCGATCGCCGTCACCAATTGTCTGAACTTCGCTTCGCCCGAACGCGCCGAGGTGATGTGGGCCTTCTCGGAGACGATCGACGGCATGGCCGAGGCGTGCCGCCAATTCGACACACCGGTCATCTCCGGCAACGTCTCGTTCTATAACGAAACCGAGGGGCGCGGCATTCACCCGACGCCGGTCATCGGCATGGTCGGCCTCGTCGAAGACGTGCGCCACATCATCCAGCCCGGCTTCAAGGCAGACGGGCACCTCGTCGCCCTGCTCGGCGAGACCCGAGGAGACGATCTCTCGGTCAGCGAGTATGCCGCGACCGTCGAGGGGCGGACGCATGAGGAGATGGCGGCGACGGGCCGCGTGCCCCGCCTCGACCTCGCGCGCGAGCAGGCCGTGCAAGCCACCTGCCTTCGGGCGAACGAGGAAGGACTGATCAGATCGGCGCACGACTGCTCGGACGGTGGCCTCGCCGTGGCGCTCGCCGAGGGCTGCTTCTCAACCCTCAACACGCCGGCACGCGGCGCGAGCGTCGAACTTGAGAGCGGTCTCCCGATGCCCGCGCTACTTTTCGGCGAGTCGCCCTCGCGCATCATCGTCAGCCTCGAAGAGTCAGCCCGCGCGCGCCTCTCGGAGATCGCCGCGCAACACGGCTGCCCGCTCAGCCTCCTCGGCCGGACCGGCGGCGCGACGCTCAACATCAAGGTCAACGGCGCGGAGGCCATCAACCAACCCATCGGCGATCTCGAAGCCCTGTGGCGCGGTTCCCTTGCTGACAGGTTGCAGGCGGAAGTCCTCGCCGCAGCGGCGGAATGAAGGCACTCTCGGATCGTGCGTGAGATAGACCTTTCGGTGGACAAACTGCTGGCGGCGCTGCTGCGGCTCGATCCAATACGCGGCGTGCACGTCCTCGACGGCGGTGGCGCGCGTAACTCGCGTCACCTCATCGCGGGTTTTGATCCGTTCGAGAGTGTTGAAGCTTACGGCGCCGAGCTAATCGTCAGACGTCGCGGAAGCGAGATCGTCACGCGCGAGCGCGGCTCAATCTTGTCGCTGCTCGACGAGCGACTGGCGCATCACCGAGCGCCGCGACGAAGTTCTCCATTCTTCAACCCGCCCGGCGCGTGCGTCGCCACCTTCGCTTACGATCTGGCGCGACAGTTTTTGCGCCTGCGTTCGACCAAGCCGCAGACAGACCATTCGACGCCTGAAGAACCCGACGCCACGCTCGCCTTCTTCGACACGCTCGTCGTGCACGACTACACGCGCCGCGCGACTTACGTCACCGGCCCTGACGGCGCGCGTGTCGAAGAGACGTGCGAAGTGCTGTCGGCTGTTGCCGTCCGCGCGGGCGAGGGGACCAAGGCGCTTGAGGGGACCAGTACGCTTGAGGGGACCAATGCGGCGCGCGACTCCGAAGGAAGTGACGCCGTTGTTACTTCTAACTTCACCCGCGATGAATACCTTGCCGCCGTCAGCCGCATCAAAGAGCACATCTCCGCGGGCGACATCTACCAAGCGAACCTGACGCAGCAACTCAGTTGCCGGCTGGCGACCGGTGACAGCCCCGAAGCGGTTTTCCTGCGACTGCGGCGCGATCATCCCGCGCCGTTCGCCGCTTTCCTGCGGCGCGATTGTGGCGACACGGTCGTGAGCGCGTCGCCGGAAAGGTTCCTGCGCGTCGAAGTCGATGAGTGGGGCGGGCGCACGATCGAGGCGTGGCCGATTAAGGGGACGCGGCGGCGTGGGATCAACAAAGACGAAGACGCGCGGCTGCGGGCGGAGCTACTGGCGAGCGAGAAAGATCGAGCGGAGAACACGATGATCGTCGATCTGCTGCGTAACGATCTCGGGCGCGTCTGCCGCTACGGCTCGGTCGAGGTCGCGGAGTGGTGCGCCGTCGAAGAACACCCGACGCTTTTTCACCTCGTCTCGAAAGTGCGGGGAAGCTTGCGCCCGGAAGTGGCGGCGGGAGAACTGATGCGCGCCACGTTCCCCTGCGGCTCGATCACGGGCGCGCCCAAACTGCGCGCGATGGAAATTCTCGACTCGGTCGAGACGGCCCCGCGTGGTTTTTCGATGGGCGCGCTCGGCTATTTCGCTTTCGACGGAGCGCTCGATCTCAATGTGGCGATCCGCACGCTGACGGTGCGCGGCGGTGTCGCGCGCTTCAACGTCGGCGGCGGCGTCGTCGCCGACAGCCACCCCGAGGCGGAGTACGACGAATCACTTCTCAAAGCCCGCGCCCTGCTGCGCGCGCTCGGCGCGGAAGAGTAACCTCGGCCGCCGGTCAAGCCGATGATCTCAATCACCCGCGACCGCCGCCTGTGTTGAAGCTATTTGGTCGTCGCTCTGCCGCCGGCCGCGTTCTCGCTCTTGAGACAGCAATTTCGCTTTCCTCTCGACGCCCCAACGGTAGCCGCCGAGTTGGCCGTCGCCGCGAATGACGCGGTGGCAGGGCGTGAGCAGCGCGACGGGGTTGGCGGCGCAAGCTCCCGCGACGGCGCGCGTCGCGTTGGGCCGGCCGATGGCCGCGGCCACCTCGGCGTAAGAGCGCGTCGCGCCGATTGGGATTTTTCGCAACTCTTCCCAGACGCGGAGTTGAAAGGCCGTGGCACGCAGGTCCAGCGGCAGTTCCGGGTGCGGCCACGCCCCTTCGAGGTGCTCGAGGATCGTGTTAACCGATTCGCTCAACGCGGCCTCGTCGCGTCGGAGTTGGGCCGCCGGGTACTCGGCCCGCAGTGCGGTTTCGAGGAACGAGTCGTCGTCACCGAAGTTGACGGCACAGACGCCGCGCCCGGTCGCCGCGACGAGCAATCGTCCCAGACGACAGTCAGTAAGTGTGTAAGTGATTTCCATTCCTTTTCCACCCCGGCGGTAAGCGGCCGGGGTCATGCCCAGCCGTCGCGGGGCATCTTCGTAGAGTCGGCTGCTGGACCCGTAGCCGCAATCGTAAAGCGCGCCGGCCACACTCCCCGCCACTTCCCTGACGCCCGATTTGAATTTGTCCATGCGAAGCGCCGAAGCATACTGGCGCGGCGTGATCCCGGTGATGTTTTTGAAAGTCCGGTGCAGGTGATGTGGGCTGACGCCGAGTTGCGCGCCGAGGTCGCGCAGTGGGACGGCGACTTCGGGCGCACGCGCTTCGAGCGTGCGACAGGCGCGCAGCACCAGCGCCACTTGCGGATCGCCGGCCGGCGCACGGCGCGGCCGACAGCGCAGGCAGGCCCGGAATCCGCTTTGTTCAGCCTCTTCGCAAGTGGGGAAGAAAGAGACTCGATCGCGTCGCGGCCGACGCGCCGGGCACGATGGCTTGCAGTAGATGCCGGTCGAGCGCACGCCGAAAACGAAAGCGCCGTCGAAGCGCGCGTCCCTGACCTGCACGGCCCGCCAGAGCGCACTCGCGTCGTCCGCCGCGCGCGGTGGTAGCGAAACATTCCGCACTTCAGACATTGTTCTCACCTCCGACGCCCATCCTACAGAAAACCTGCGCGTGGAATCTATCCGAATCTTGCGCTCGAACTTTCCGCTCGGCGACGGCCACAGCTCGACCCTTCCGAACGGTCTATGCCGCGCCCGGCCCGGCGTGCTTTAATCTGCCGGCTTGGGAATCTGATGCACCGACTCGTCATTCACAACCACGAACTGACAGAGGCCGCAAACGCACAACTGTCGGTGCTCGCGGCCGCCGCGCTCTACGGCCGCGGTGTGTTCACGACGCTCGCCGTCCGAGGCGGCCGGCCCTTCCTCTGGCCGCAACACTGGGCGCGCCTCAAAGCGCACGCTGAACGGCTGGGCATCGCGCACGCCGAGTTCGCCGAAGCGGAGGCGCACGATTCGCTGTTGCGGTTGCTCGGGGCCAACGGCGTGGAAGAGGGTCGGGCGCGGCTGTCGCTGCTGGCGGGAGGAGCGATCGGCGGCGTGTGGAAAATTCAAGCGAGAGAGCACGCTGCGGCAG